>DATNCU010000681.1:0-4583 GCA_035607145.1 Thermoanaerobaculia bacterium | reverse complement strand
GACGCCGATGACGATGCGCGGCCGCACCAGCCGCCGGCCGCCGTGGGCCTTGCGGATGAAGTGGTCGAGCATCTTCTCGGTGACCTCGAAGTCGGCGATGACGCCGTCCTTCATCGGCCGGATGGGCTCGATGTTGCCGGGGGTGCGGCCGAGCATCTCCTTGGCCTCGGCGCCCACCGCCTCTATCTTGTTGGTGACCTTGTTGATCACCACCACCGAGGGCTCGCGCACGACGATGCCGCGGCTGCGCGCGAACACCAGCGTGTTGGCGGTCCCCAGGTCGATGGCCAGGTCATTCGAAAAGTAGCGGAGCACGGAAAACATCGGCATTGGAGTGCGCGTCCCTGCATTCCTTGCGCCAATGGCGCCCTGCTTGGTCGGTTGGATGCGCCGCCGAGCGGCGCGGCTACAGGCTTTCCACGAATACCCGGGCGCGGTGGGTGGCCTGGTTGCCGGAGGCGTCGACCGCCTTGACCTCCAGGAACGCCCACCCCGAGGCGGTGAGCTGAATGGTCTTGGTGAAGGCGCCGTCGGCCTGCACCGTCACCGACTCGTCGTTGACCGTCACCGTGGCGCCCGGCTCGGTGTGGCCGCCGACGATGAAGATCGAGCCGTACGTCTGCACGGATTGGACCTGGAGCTCGGGCGGCTCCTTGTCGCCCGAGCCGGCCCCCGAGCGGCCGGAGACGACGCGGAAGCGCCCGGGGGCGCTCCACGGGCCGCGCACGTTGCCGGCGGCAACCGCGGCGACGCGCCAGAGGAAGGTGCCCTCCCCCTGCACGCCGAGGGTGGCGCCGGTGCCGCGGCGGTCGGCGACGTCGATGACGTTGTCGGCGAAGAGGCGGTTCTTGGACACCTGCAGGGCGTAGCGCTCGCCACCCGGCACCCCCTCCCACGCGAGCCGCAGCTGTTTCTGCGTGTCGATGTCGAAGTCGGCGTTCTCCTCGGGGTTGACCAGCTTGGGCGGCCCGGGCAGGGTCTCCACCGCCGAGAGCTTGTCGGCGGTCTGCCGCACGCTCTGCAGCGCCGACACCTGGCGCACGGTGGCGCCGGTCTTGACCTCCATGCGGCCGCGGTAGGTGGAGAAGCGGCCCTCGCGCTTGCCCTCGTCGTAAGAGACCACCGCCTCCGACTGGTCGGCCACCACCGCCTCGGCCTGCGGCGTCGCCACGCGGCTGCCGTTCTGCGCCGTGTTGAGGTTGATCCAGCCGTACTGCAGCTGCACCTTCTTGCCCTGCTCGCCGGCGGTGCGGGCGCTGACCAGGAAGAAGGTGTCGGAGCGCACGGTGTAGAGGGTGCCGTCGCCGAACATGATCTCCGCCGAACCCGAATTGCCGGTCTTCACGTAGTCGCCGGGGCGCAGGGTGACGCGGGTGCGCGCCTGCTCCCAGTCGGCGCGGTCGGCGCGGCGGTACTCGACGCGGCCCTGCACGGCGATGAACTGCGCCTCGCCCCCTTCGCGGCTGTTCTTCGAGGCGTCGAGCAGCGACAGCAGCACCTCGCGGCTGCGCTCGGCCTTGGCGAGCGAGTCGTCGTAGCGGGCCCGGGCGTAGAGGGCGCGCGCCTCTTCGATGCCGGTCCAGGCGGCGTCGTACTCGGCCTTGAAGCCGGCGAGGCTACGCTCGCTGCGCAGGCGCTGGAAGAGCACGCGCGCGTCGTCGATGGCGTGCGCGGCCTCGCGCTGGATGGCGTAGCGCTCCCAGGCGCGGAAGCCGACGTAGCCCGCGCCCGCCGTAGCCAGGAGCAGCACGAAGATCCCCCAGCCGCGGAGCGTGTCGACCGAGATCTTGTACCAGTCCCGGTGCTTGCCGGCTGTGCGTCCGGGGCTCAACTCGCGGCGCCTCCACCCGCGCCGGAATATAGCACCCGCCAGGATTTACAAGTTGTTGACCGGACGGGTTTGCGAGGGGTCGCCGGTTTGCGGGGATCGGGCGCCGGCTGCTAGAGTGCCGCGCCCCGCAAGGAGACCTCCCCATGCTGCAAGTTCTTCGCGACTCGATGAAATACCTGGCCTGGATCCTCTGGGTCGTCATCGGCGTCTTCGTCCTCTTCGTCTTCGTCGACTTCGGTCGCGGCAGCAACTACGCCAGCGGCTCGCCCAACGCGGCGGCGGCGACGGTCGGCGGCGAGCCGATCACCCTCATGGAGTACGAGCGCGAGAAGCAGCGCCTCGACGAGCAGATGCGGCAGCAGCTCGGCGAGCAGTACAACGAGGAGCTGGCCAAGCAGCTGCAGCTGCCCCAGCAGGCGCTCAATCGCCTGGTCTCCAACAAGATCCTGCTGGCGGAGGCGAGCGACCTCGACCTCGAGGTCTCCGACCGCGAGCTGCGCCGCTACATCGTCAACCTGCCGGTGTTCCAGGACAGCGAGGGCAAGTTCGTCGGCGCCGAGCGCTACCCGATGGCGGTGCGCCGCCTCGGCTACACCACCGAGACCTTCGAGAAGGCCATCCGCGAGCAGCTCATGCTGCAGCGGCTGATGAGCGCGCTCGAGCGCTCGGTGGTGGTCTCCGACAAGGACGTCGAGGACCGCTACCGCGAGCAGGTGGAGAAGGCGAAGGTGCGCTACCTCGCCGTCCCCTTCGCCGGCGGCGCGGTGCAGATCCCCGACGCCGAGCTGCAGCGCTTCTTCGACCAGCACCGCGAGCAGTACCGCGTCCCCGAGCAGCGCATCGCCGACTACTTGCTCGTCGACCAGGCGAAGGTCGAGCAGTCGCTCTCGCCCAGCGAGGCCGAGCTGCGCGACTACTACGCCCAGCACCGGCAGGAGTACGAGCAGCCCGAGCAGGTCCACGCCCGCCACGTCCTGGTCAAGACCGAGGCCGAGGCGGCGGTGGCGAAGAAGCGGCTCGACGCCGGCGAGGACTTCGCCAAGGTGGCGGCCGCGATGTCGACCGACAGCAGCAACGCCAAGAGCGGCGGCGACCTCGGCTGGTTCGGCCGCGGCCGCATGGTGCCCCCCTTCGATCAGGCCGCCTTCGGCGCCCCGATCGGCCAGGTGGTGGGGCCGGTGAAGACCGAATTCGGCTACCACCTGATCCAGGTGCAGGAGAAGCGCGCCGCCACCAGCGCGCCGTTCGAGGAGGTGCAGGCCGCCGTCCGCGCGCGGCTCGCCGCCGAGCGCGCGGCGCCGCTCGCCGAGGAGAGGGCGAAGACGATCGCCGCCGACCTCGCGAAGACGGGCGCCAACGCGCGCCAGAAGATGCAGGAGCTGTCGACGCAGCCGGGCGTCGAGATCGGCAAGACCGAGCCCTTCGGGCGCCAGGGCGCGGTGGCGCCACTGGGCGCCGCGCCGGCCCTCAACGCCGCCGCCTTCGGGCTGCAGAAGGGCGGCGTCTCGGCGCCGGTGCGCACGCCGCGCGGCTGGGCGGTGCTGCAGCTCGCGGAGGTCAAGCCGCCGCGGCTGCCCGAGCTCGCCGAGGTGCGCGAGGCGGTGCGCCGCAGCGCCGAGCAGGACAAGCAGACCAAGCAGGCCTTCGAGCGCCTCGCCGCGGCACGCGCGAAGGCGGGCCCCGGCGCCACGCTCGACGCTGTCGCCGCGGCGCTGGGGGTGGGCGTGCAGGAGAGCCAGGAATTCGGCCGCGGCGGCATGATCCCCGGCCTCGGCGCGGCACCCGACCTGGTCAAGGCGGCGATGACGCAGCCGGTGGGCACGGTGGGTGGGCCGGTAGCGGTGGCGGGCAGCGCCGTGCTCTACCAGGTCCTCGCGCGCACGGGAGTCGACCCGGCGCAGTTCGCGCAGCAGAAGGACTCGCTGCGCCAGCAGCTCGAGCGCGAGCAGATCAACGCCCTGCTCTCTTCGCTCATCAACGAGCGGCGGCAGCGGCTTGGTGTGACCTACGACCCGCGGCTGCTCGAAGAGCTTGGGATGACCGGCCAGAGCACGCCGCAGACCGGCTGATTTCTCCCGTAGAGTCGGCGTCGCGATGAGCGACGGAAACCAGCGCCTCGGCACCCGCGCCGTGCACGCCGGCGAGCGTCAGCCGGCGCCGCGGCGGCCGGCGGCGGTGCCGGTGTACCAGACGGCGCCGTTCCTCTTCGACAGCGTGGAAGAGCTCTCGCGCGCCTTCGGCAGCGGCGAGCTCGCCGGTCTCTACAGCCGCTACGGCAACCCCACCGTGCGGGCGGTCGAGGAGAAGCTCGCCGCGCTCGAAGGGGCCGAGGACGCGGTGGCGTTCGCCTCCGGCATGGCCGCGCTCGCCGGCGCGCTCGCCGCGGTGCTGCGCTCGGGCGACCTGCTGATCGCGGCGCGCGAGCTCTACGGCGGCAGCCACGGCCTGCTCGGCTTCATCGCCGAGCGCCACCCCGAAGTGGCGATCTCGCGGCCGCTGCTCGCGGACCTCACCGCGGCGGTGGAGGCAGCGCCGCGCGCGCCGCGCGCCGTGTTGATCGAGACGCCCAGCAACCCGGGCCTCGCCTGCTGCGATCTCGCGGCGCTCGCAGCGGCGTGCCGCGCGCGCGGGACGACGTTGATCGTCGACAACACCTTTGCCACACCGGTGCTGCAGACGCCGCTCGCGCTCGGCGCCGACCTCGTCGTGCACAGCGCCACCAAGTACCTCGGCGGCCACAGCGACGTCACCG
>DATNCU010000231.1:0-3179 GCA_035607145.1 Thermoanaerobaculia bacterium | reverse complement strand
CAATGGCGCATGCAGGCAACCGAGCGGGCGAGAGGGATCGCCGAAAGGATACTCAAAGCACTATCCACAGGGAGCGATTTGGCCGAAGCAGCCAGGAGCGTTCCAGAGCTTGCCTTCCTCTACGGTGACATGCCCACCCTCGGGCAAGTAAGAGCGTCGGTGGAAGCCCTTTTGGAACATCTCTCCGGCGATTTCGAACGCGAGTTGGAGCGCGGACTTCGACAGGCGTGGGAGTCGTGGCGTGCAGCCAACGAGGCTCGCCTCAAACCGGAATATGAATCGTGGGATTGGGGATTGAAACCGAAACTGCAGTGGGATTCTTCGGACTCGGACAATCGAGGCTAGAAGCCTGCTATCGACCCGGCGAGTCCAAACCTCCGAGGAGTCACCGCCGCCGCTATTGCTCACGCGATTCGGAGTCGCGCGGCTCGGCCGTGCCCTCCCAGAGCACGCCGGCGGCCTCCAGCACCTGCAGCTCGGCCTGCGACAGCAGCTCCTCGAAGCGCCTCATCGCCGAGCGCAGGGCGGTGATGTCCTGCAGCGTGCGGTTGACGCGCTCGCGGCTGGGGCGGCGCATCGAGAGGTCGATGGAGACGCGGGTGGCGAGGCCGAGGTCGACGAGGGCCTTCTGGGCGAGCTGCAGCTTGTGCATCATGACGTCCGTTTCGGTGGGTCGAGGGGGGGCCACTACCGGCGCCGCGGCGGGCAGCGGTGGCGGCGCGGGGGGCGGTGGCGCCGCGGGAGCCTGCAGCACGATCGCGTCCTTGATCTCGTTGAAGGCGCCGAGCGCCGAGAGCGCGAGGTCGCGGTCGCCCGTGAGCGTGAATATCGAGCGCGGCAGCAGGTAGCTCATGTCGCTCCCCACCACCTCCTCGAAGTCGTAGAGCATCTCGATGAGGATGAACGCCGAGGCCGACCGCTCGTAGGTCTTCGCCGCGAGGCGGTCGCCGATCGTCTCGTAGAGGCGCACCAGCCGCGGCGACTCGTCGACCGCGAGCAGCCGCTCGACGATCACTTCCTTGGCCGGGAAGTCGATGAAGTCGCTGATCGGCAGCGGCGACTCGTACGGCGGAGCCCCGAGAGCGGTCACGTCTCTAAACTCTAACCCTTAACGGACTTGGGCTCGGCGGCTGCTACCATCGCCCGCGCCGCACCCGATGATCCGGCTGGTCTACTCCAATCGCACCGAGGAGCTGCTCTCCGCCCTAGCCGAGACCCTGCAGGCCCGCCGCCGCGCCGGCGCCCACCCCCTCGAGCCGACGCACCTCCTCGTCCCCAACCGCAACCTCGAGCAGCACGTCCGCCTCGCCCTCGCCGAGCGCCTCGGCGTCGCCGCCAACCTCCGCTTCCATCGCCTCGAACGCTTCGTCGCCGGCCTCGTCGCCGAGGCCGCGCCGGGCGGCCGACTCGTCGACGCCGAGGTGCTCCGTGGCGGCCTCCTCGCTCTCCTCCACGACGACGCGGCGCTCGCCGACCCCGCGCTCGCACCCGTGCGCGAGTACCTCCGCGCCTCCGACGCCGAGGCGGTCGCCCTGCGCCGTGTGCAGCTCGCCACCCGCCTCGGCCGGCTCTTCGAGGAGTACGCCTACTCGCGCCCCGAGACCCTGGCGGCGTGGGAGCGCGGCGCGACGATCCGGGAAGACAGTCCGTGGGCACCGCTCGAGTCCTGGCAGAGCGTCCTCTGGCGCGCCGTCGCCGGACCCGACGGCCTGCTCGCGCGCCATCCACCTGGTCATCCGGATGGCGACGCTGGCCGCTGGGTGAGCCTCGCCGCCGTCGCAGGCGGCGTGCTGCCGCTTCCCGCCGACCAGCCGCCGCTGCACGTCTTCGGCGTCTCCTACGTCGCCCGCATCTTCCAGCAGCTCTTCGCCCGCCTCGCCGAGACGCGGCCCGTCGCCCTCTTCACCCTCAACCCCTGCCAGGAGTTCTGGGAGGACGTCGAGACCGAGCGCGAGCACCGCCGACGCCTCTCGCGCTACCGCGGTCCTCTGCCCGCCGCCGAGGACGATCCGTACGGCCTCTTCCACGACACCGACAACCAGCCGCTACGCCTGTGGGGCCGCCCCGGCCGCGAGCACGTCCGCATGCTCGACGACTTGACCGAGTGCGCCTTCGAAGAGCGCTTCGTCGCCGCCGACGCGACAGACGAATCGCTGCTCGCCGCCGTCCAGAGCGACGTCCTGCGTCGCGCCGCCACGGGCGAGCGCGCGCCACGCCCCGCATGGGCGCACGACGGCAGCGTCGCGCTGCTCGCCGCGCCCGACCTGCGCCGAGAGGTCGAGGCCGTCGCCGACGCCATCTGGGAGCTGGTGGCGGCGAGCGAAGGCAGCGCCGATCCGCTGCGCTTCACCGACGTCGCGGTGATCGTCAACGCCGGCGCCCGCGACCGCTACCTGCCGCAGGTGCAGGCGGTGTTCGGCGAGTTCCACGGCATCCCTTGCAACGTCGCCGACCTCCCCTTCGCCGGCGAGCGTCGCATCGCTGAGGCGGCGCGGCTGCTGCTGGCGCTCCCCTTCGGCCGCTTCACCCGCGCCGAGATGCTGCGCGTCATGTTGCACCCGGCAGTGCGCGGGCGCTACGGCGACGTCGACCCCGACGAGTGGGCGCGCCTCGCCGCCGAGCTGGGCATCTTCCACGGCGCCTCGCGCGAGGACCTCGCCGGCACCTACGTCGAGGAGGACCTGCTGACGTGGGACCAGGGGCTGCGGCGGCTGGCGCTCGGCGCCTTCCTGACCGGCGGGCGCACGGGCGACGAGCGGCTGTGGGAAGTGCCGCGCTCGGACGGCGGCACGCAGCAGGTGCTGGTCGCCGACGTGGCCGCGGTGCGGCTCGAGTCGGCGGCGCGCTTCGCGCTGCTCGCCCGGTCGCTGCTCGCCGACTGCCGGCGCATCCGCGACGAGTCCCGGCCGCTCGCGGAGTGGGCGGCTTTGCTGCGCGAGCTGCTCGACGCCTACCTCACGCCCGGCGAGTCGGAGGAAGCCGACCTGCACCGCTGTCGGGTGGCGCTCGAGGCACTCGTGCGCGCCGACGTCGCGGGAGTCGCGGTGCCGGGACGGGTCGCCTGCGAGCTGGCCGCCGCCGCCATCGCAGAACGCACCGTCGGGCGCGGCGCGCTGCTCGGCGAGGGGGTCGCGGTCTCGACGCTGCTGCCGATGCGCGCCATTCCCTTCCGCGTCGTC
>DATNCU010000673.1:0-2712 GCA_035607145.1 Thermoanaerobaculia bacterium | reverse complement strand
GTACGTCTAGGCGGGGGTGGCGGCCGGGTTCCCGGGTGGCAGGAGCCACAACCGGCTCCGGCGCGAGGCCATTCCGCCCGGCTGGTTCCACCCTACTCGGGGGCCGCCCTCGAGCACCTGCATTGTACTGCCTGGGGCGGGCGGGCCGGCTCGTATACTGCCCGCCCGTGGCATCGCTCCTGTACCAGCTGGGTCTGGCGCTCCTGTTGGTTACCGCCGGCCCGCTGCTCCTGTTGCTGCGCGGGCGGCACTATTTGCCCACCCTGAGCGGGCGGCTCGGCCTCGCCCTGCCGCCGGGTGAGCCGGGAGCGCTCTGGCTGCACGCCGTCTCGGTGGGCGAGGTGGCGGTGGCGGCGGTGGTGGCCGAGGCGCTGCCGGCGGAGACGCCGCTGGTGGTCACCACCATCACGCCGACCGGCCAGGCGCGGGCGCGGGCCCTGCTCGGCAAGCGCGCCGCCGTCGGTTACCTGCCCATCGACCTCGGGCCGCTGGTGGGCCGCTTCCTGCGGCGCCTGCGCCCGGCAGCGCTGGTGCTCGTCGAGGGGGACTACTGGCCGCTGCTGCTTTCGCGCTGCCGGCGCCGTGGGCTGCCGGTCGTCGTCATCAACGGCCGCGTCGGCGATCGCACGCTGCGGCTGCTCGCGAAGCGGCAGGGGATCGCTCGCTGGCTGCTCGGCGTCGTCGACCGCTTCGCCGTGCAGACGGAGGAGGACGCCCGGCGCCTGCGCGCGTTGGGAGTCGCGGCAGAGAAGGTCACGGTCGCGGGCAACCTCAAGTACGACGCACCCGAGCCGCCGGCGCTCCCGCTGCTGGAGGCCGCGATGCGGTCGGCGGCGGCGGGGCGGCCGATCCTCGTCGCCGGCTCGACCATGGCGGGCGAGGAGGAGGCGGTGCTCGCGGCTTTCCAGGCCGTGGGCGGCGGCCATCGCGCGCTGCTGGTGCTGGCGCCACGCCATCCCGAGCGCCGGAACGAGGTGGCGCGGCTGCTCGACGGTAGCGGGCTCGCGTGGCAGCGGCGCAGTGCGATGGACGCAGCTGCGAGCGACGTCGCGACAGCGGTCCGCGCGCGGGACTCGGGGCCGCACGCCACGAGCACCAGCGGTCAGCGCGACAAAATCGCATCTCCGGCCGTCGTGCTCCTCGACAGTCTCGGCGAGCTCGCCGGTCTCTACCGTCTCGCGGCGGGTTGCTTCGTCGGCGGCACGCTGGCGCCGAAGGGCGGCCACAACCCGCTGGAGCCGGCGCGGTTCGGGCGCGCCGTCGCGGTGGGTCCGTCGATGGAGAACTTCCGCGACATGGCGGCGCAGTTCGACGCCGCCGGCGCGTGGCGGCGCGTGGCGGACGGCGACGAGCTCGCCGCCGCGTGGCGCGAGTGGATCGAGACACCGGCGTCGGCCGACGCGCTCGGCGCGCGCGCGCTGCAAGTGGTGGAGGCTAATCGCGGCGCGCTCGCACGCACGCTCGCTGTCCTGGCGCCGGTGCTCGCACGCGTTCAGCCCGGTGATCGCGCTGCTGCGATCGCTACGCCCGCAGTGGTCCGTGAAGCCGTCGCGGCGACGCGGAACCCGGTGGCGATCGACATGCCCGCGCCGCGCCGCGCACGCCAGTGAGCGCTCCGCCGCGCCCGCCGGTGGTCGCGCCGCCGCCTTCGCGCTCGCCCTGGCAACGCCTCTACGCCGCGGCCCACCGCCGCCGCGCGGCGCGCTGGAGCGCGCGCGCCGATCGGCTCGCGGTGCCGGTGTGGAGCGTCGGCAACCTGCACTGGGGCGGCACCGGCAAGACGCCGGTGGTGGCCGCGATCGCCGCGTGGCTTCACGAGCGCGGCGTCGCGGTGGCGGTGCTCTCGCGCGGCTACGGCCGGCGCGGCGGCGGTCCCCTCGTCGTCTCCGCCGGCGCCGGCCCGCTGGTGACGCCGGAGCGCGCCGGCGACGAGCCCTGGCTCCTCGCCGATACGTTGCCCGAGGTGCCGGTGGCGGTGGCGGCGCGGCGAGTCGACGCGGCAAGGCTGCTGCTCGCCACGTTGCCCGCGGCGCCGCAGCTGTTCCTGCTCGACGACGGCTTCTCGCATCTCGAGCTCCACCGCGACCTCGACCTGCTGGTGCTTCCAGACGACGACCCGTTCGGCGGCGGACGCCTGTTGCCAAGCGGCCGCCTGCGCGAGCCACTCGCGTCGGCCGCGCGCGCGCACGCGCTGCTGCTCACCGGCGAGGCCTCGACGCCGGAGCGGGCGCGAGAGGTCGGCGTCGCACTCGCCGTGCACGGTTTCGCCGGTTCCGCGTTCGCGTGCACGACGCAGCCGCAACCGCCGCGACTCGTGAGATCCACGCGCGCCGAGACCGACGCCGCGACCGCAAGCCCGATCGCGTCGTCTCAACTCGCCAAGTGGGGCGAGCGCGCTCCAACAGTCGCAAGCCTCGCCGCACCGCCGGGCCCGCTGCTCCTCGTCACCGGCATCGCGCGCCCCGAGCGTGTGCGCCGCGCGGCGAGCGCGGCGGGTATCGCCATCGCCGACCATCTCACCTTCCCCGACCACCACGCCTATCCGCCGCGCAGCGTGCGCCTCATCGCACGCGCCGCGGCGAAGACCGGCGCCGCCGGCGTGCTCACCACGGCCAAGGATCGCGTCAAGCTCGCGGGCATCCTGCCGCTGCCGTTGTGGGAGCTGCCGGTCGCGGCCACACCAGAGCCGGCGTTCTGGGACTGGCTCGCCGC
>DATNCU010000657.1:0-3951 GCA_035607145.1 Thermoanaerobaculia bacterium | reverse complement strand
ACCGGCAACCTCGACCGCGCCACCGGCGAGCGCGTCCTCGCCGTGCTGCGCGAGCTGCACGACGAGGGCGGCACGACGTCGGTGCTGGTCACCCACGACGTCGAGGTCGCCGCGCTCGCCGATCGCCGCGTCTACCTGCGCGACGGGCGAGTGACGCACGTCGAGGACGCGCGGCCCGCGGTGGCAGCGGTGGGCGCCGGCGCGCGCGATTCGTGACCGTCTGTGTACGTCATCGCGAGCGAAGCGAAGCGATCTCGATGTTGTGGGATCGAGATTGCTTCGTCGCTGCGCTCCTCGCAATGACGGGCAACTGGTTCGCGCTCTCGCCGGAACGAAGCTGATGTCGCCGCGCCTGTACATCAGCTGGCTGCTGCGCGATTCGCGCGGTGCGCGCGGACGGCTTTCCTTCTTCGTGCTCTGCCTGGCGGTGGGGGTCGCCGCCGTGGTCGCCGTTGCGGCGCTCGCCGACAACCTCGACCAGGGGCTGCGCAAGGAGGCCAAGGGGCTGCTCGGCGCCGACCTCGCGGTGTCGGGCCGCCGGCCGCCGCCGCCGGCGGTGAACGACGCCGCAGCGCGCATTCCCGGCGCACGCAGCTGTCTCGTGCGCGAGCTCGACACGATGTCGGCCGCAGTCGCCGCACCCGGCGAGGTGCCGCCGAGCTTGCTCGTCGAGCTCAAGGCGGTGTGCGACGGCTACCCGCTCTACGGCCGCCTCACCACCACGCCCGCGGCGCCGCTGCCGCGCCTCCTCGGCGACGACGGCGTCGTCGCCGCACCCGAGCTGCTCGAGCGCCTCCACCTCCGCGTCGGCGACCGCCTGCGCGTCGGCGAGGCCACCTTCGTGCTGCGCGGCGTGCTCGCGAGCGAGCCCGACCGCGCCGTCACGCCGTTCACGCTCGGCCCACGGCTCCTCCTCGGCGAGCGCGGCTTCGCACGTACGAAGCTCGAGCAGTTCGGCAGCCGCATCGCCTACCGCCTGCTGGTGCAGCTCCCCGGCAATGCCGCCCGCGAGCAGGTGGACGCGGCCGCAGAGTCGCTGCGCACCGCGCTCGGCGACGCACCGTGGTGGCGCCTACAGACCTGGTCGCAGGCCCAGCCCGAGCTGCGCAACGGCCTGCGCCGCGTCGAGCGCTACCTCGGCCTCGTGGCGCTGCTGTCGCTGCTCGTCGGCGGCATCGGCGTCGCGCAGAGCGTGCGCGCCTTCCTCGCCAGCCGGCTCGACGCGGTGGCGGTGCTCAAGTGCCTCGGCGTGCGGCCGCGCGAGGCCTTCGCGCTCTACGTCGGCCAGTGCCTGTTGCTCGGTTTGGCGGGCGGCGTGCTCGGCGGCTTCGTCGGCCTCGTCGTGCAACGGAACGTGCCGCGCCTGCTCGGCGACCTGCTGCCGGCGCAGGAGATCCACTTCTGGCAGCCGGGCGCGCTGCTGCGCGGCCTCGCGCTCGGCATCGCCGCGAGCCTGCTCTTCGCGCTACCGCCGCTCGCCGCGGTGCTGCGCGTGCCGCCGCTTCGCGCGCTGCGACGCAGCGCCGAGGCGCTGCCGGCGAGCCTCTGGGCGCGCGCCGCTACAGGCATCGCCTTGCTTGCCGGCACCTTCGGCCTCGCCGTGGCGCAGGCCGAGGACGTCGGCCTGGCGCTGCGTTTCACCGGCGCGCTGGTGCTGGCCGTGGCTCTACTCGCGCTCGCCGGCTGGGGACTGCGCGCCGCGGCGATCCGCCTCGCGCGGCTGCCGCGGCCGCTGGTGCTACGCCACGGCGCGGCGCTCCTCGCGCGGCCGGCGGGCGACGCGCTGCCGGCGCTCGTCGCGGTGGGGCTCGGCGTGCTGGTCGTGCTGGTGGCGGCGCTCATCGAGCGCCATCTCACCGCCTCGCTCGAGACCGAGCTGCCGAAGGGGTCGCCGTCCACCTTCCTCGTCGACGTGCAGCCCGATCAGTGGCCCGGCATCGAGGCGCTGCTGAAACGCGAAGGCGCCACCGCCGTCGAGTCGGTGCCGGTGGTGATGGCGCGCGTCGCCAGCATCGACGGCGTGCCGGTCGAGAAGATCGCCGGACAGCTGCGGCGGCCGGACGAGCAGCAGGGCGAGCGTCGGCGCGGCGGCGGAAACGCGAATGACGGCCGGCGAGGCGGCGGCCAGAGCGGCACCGCCCGCGAGCGCAACGAAGAGGACAACGACAGTCCGCGCGAAGGCCGCAACGACGGCGAGCGCCGCTGGGCCCTCACCCGCGAGCAGCGCCTCACCTACCTCGCCGCGCTGCCTCCCGACAACCGCCTCGTCCAGCCGCCAGGCGATCGGGGTACCGGCGAGCTGTGGAGCGACCCCGCCCACCACGAGGTGAGCCTCGAAGAAGAGTACGCCCGCGAGCTCGGCGTCCATCTCGGCTCGCACGTCGTCTTCGACGTGCAGGGCGTCCCCGTCGAGCTCGTCGTCACCAGCCTGCGCGCCGTCGACTGGCGCACCTTCCGCATCAACTTCTTCGTCGTCGTCGAGCCCGGCGTGCTGGAGGAGGCGCCGCAGAGCCGCCTCGCCGCCGCCCGCCTGCCGCCCGGCCGCGAGAGCCGCGTGCAGGACCTCCTCGCGCAGAGCTTTCCCAACGTCACGCTCGTCGACGTGCGACAGGTGCTGGCGAAAGTGGCCGCGGTCTTCCGGCGGCTCGGGCTCGGCGTGCGCTTCCTCGGCGGCTTCGTGGCGCTCGCCGGCGTCGCCATCCTCTTCGGCGCGGTGGCAGCGAGCGCGGTGCGACGGGCCCGCGAGGTGGCCCTCCTCAAGACCCTCGGCTTCACGCGCCGCGGCGTAGCCGCGCTCTTCGCGGTCGAGCACGCGCTCACCGGCGTCGTCGCTGGCGTGCTCGGCGTCGCCGGCGGTGCGCTCATCGCGCGGCAAGTGGTGGTCGAGCAGATGGAGCTCGACTGGCGCCTCTTCCCCGGTACCCTCGGCGCCGCGCTGCTGCTCGCGGTTACGCTGACGCTGGTCGCCGGCCTCGCCGCCTCGGCGCGCGCACTGCGCCAACGCCCCATCGAGGCGCTGCGCGAAGAGCGCGAGTAGACCGCCTACGGCGGTCCGGGCGCCCACGCCGCCGTCGAGCTGCTCTCGAAGCCGTCGAGGAACGGCAGGCTGAGGCCGCAGGTGCCGGGGGCGCAGGTGGTGCCGAGCTGCGCGCCGGTGTGGGCCGCGTCGTGCCGGTACATCGGCCAGTCGAAGGGCGACCGGCGCACGGCCGCCGGCAGGTCCCATAGGTACAGGCGCGCCAGGTGCGTTCCGTCGTCCTCGAGGAGCTTGCCGCTCACCCAGAACAGCTCGAGCTGCCCGTCGCCGTCGAAGTCGGCGACGGCCGCGGTGTTGGTCAGCCCGTTCGGCAAGGCGACGATGGTTGGACGCGGGAAGCCGGCCACCGGCGTGCCGTCGGCCTCCGAGCCGCGGACGGAGTAGGGGCGGATGTTGGAGTTGAAGATCTCGCCGGCGAGGTCGCTGTCGATGACGATCTCGCGATGGCCGTCGTCGTCGAGGTCGGCGACCATGGTGCCGCTCACGGTCCCCCAGCCGTAGGACTGTGGCCATCCGGGGAGGGGCTGCCCGTTGCTGCCGAGCGCCCACAGCACGCCGCTCCAGCCGTTCAGGCCGCCTCCGGGGTTACCATCGAGCAGCCCGCCGACGACCACCTCGAGGGTGCGATTGCCGTCGAGCTCGGAGAGCGCGATCGGGCCGCACTCGATCACCGGGAACGGCGGCTGCCACGGCCAGCCCGGGCGCAGGACGCCGCGGCGGTCGAGCGCGAACATCTTGCACTCGTACGAGCCGACGACGATCTCGCGCGTTCCGTCGCCGTCGAGATCGCCGACCACCGCCGCCGACCTCATCCACGCAAACGAGCTGGGCCCGAGGTCGACCGGGAAGCCCGGCATCTCGGTGCCGTCGGCGCGACAGACGTGCACCTGCAGCCGGGCGTTGCGCTGCAGCAC
>DATNCU010000227.1:0-5469 GCA_035607145.1 Thermoanaerobaculia bacterium | reverse complement strand
CGCCCCGAGCCGTCGCTGCGCCTGCTCGGCGCCATGCTGCAGACCCTCGAGCGTCACGACGGCGGACGCATCGCCACCGCGGTGCTGACGCGCGAGATGTTCACCGCCGCCGGCGCCGCGGGCGGCGACTCCGAGGGCCTCGTCGACTACCCGCGCTCGATCGCCGGCGTGCAAGCCGTCGCCATCGTCCGCGAGGTGGCCGACGGCCGCTACAAGGTCTCGCTGCGTAGCAGCGGCGACGTCGACGTCGAGCAGGTGGCGCGGCGCCACGGCGGCGGCGGCCACAAGAACGCGGCGGGCTTCACCACCGACGGCACGCTGCCGGAGCTGCGCGAGCGCCTCGTCGGCGAGCTCACCGCGACGCTGCCGGCGGAGACGGCGCCGCCCGCCAGCGAGACCGCGGCAGCGCCGGCGGGGAACGGCTGAACGAGCTGAGTCGACCGATGCAGAACGGGTTGCTGCTCATCGACAAGGAGCCGGGGATGACCTCGCACGACGCGGTGCAGAAGGTGCGCCGCATCGTGCGCCAGAAGAAGGTCGGCCACACCGGCACCCTCGACCCCGACGCCACCGGCCTGCTGGTGCTGACGCTGGGCAAGGCGACGCGCCTCACCCGCTTCTTCATTCAGGCCCCCAAGGTGTACGAGGGCACGGTGCGCTTCGGCACCAGCACCGACACCTACGACGCCGCGGGCGACGTCACTGCTGAGCGGCCGATCGACGGCCTCAGCGAGGACGCGGTGCGCGCGGCGATGGCGGCGCTCGAGGGTACCTACGAGCAGGTGCCACCGCCTTACTGCGCCAAGAAGATCAATGGCGTCAAGTACTACGAGCTGGCGCGCCGGGGCGAGGAGGTGCCGCTCGAACCCAAGGAGGTCACCGTCTACGGCTTCGAGCTGGTGGGCGGCTTGGCCGACGGGCAGCTCACCTTCCGCCTCTCCTGCTCGTCGGGGACCTACGCGCGCAGCCTCGCCCACGAGCTGGGCGAGCGCGTCGGGACCGGCGCCCACCTCTCCAGCCTGCGCCGGCTGCAGGTGGGTCGCTTCGAGGTCGCCGACGGGGTCACCGTGGGCGAGCTCGCGCGGCGGCTGGAGACGGGCGACCCGGTCGAGCCGGCCTGGATCCCGTTCGATGCGGTGCCGCTGCCGTTCGCTGAAGTGATCGCCGACGCGCAGCAGGAGCGCCGGCTGCTCCACGGCCAGTCGGTGCTGCTGCGCGACCTCGACGGCGACGAAGGTGATTGGGTGAAGCTGCTCAACCGTCGCAACGAGTTCATCGCCGTGGGCAGCGTCGTCGAGCGCATCGGCGCCGGCGGCGTCGGGCTGGTACAGCCGAAGATCGTCTTCACGTGACGGCAGCTAGCCCCCTTGCCGCGCTGTGGCATACTTGCAGGATTGAGAACGAGAACGCGTAAAGGACGCGTAAAACAGAGAAGGCAGGAGGATTCGCCTTGGCTCAAGCGAGAGAAGTAAAGGAACAGGTCATCCGGGACTACCGGGTCCACGACAAAGACACCGGGTCGCCGGAAGTGCAGATCGCTCTGCTCACCACCCGCATCAACGAGCTCACCGAGCACTTCAAGACCCACGGCAAGGACCACCACAGCCGGCGCGGTCTGCTGAAGTTGGTGGGACAGCGTCGCCGCCTGCTCGACTACCTGAAGGGCAAGGACGGCGGCCGCTACCGCACCACCATCGAGCGTCTGGGCATCCGGAAGTAATCCCCACCGACGTCGGTCCCAACGGCAGGCAGCGCCGGCATCGCCGGGCGCCAAAGGTGTATCCACTGCCATCAGCCGACGTCCCCCGCGCCCGCTCGTGTGAGCGGTGCGCCGTCGTCGAAGAAAAAGAAGAGAAAGAAAGACACCCATGATCGAGAAACGTGAGATCCAACTCGGAGAGGGCGCGATCGTCCTCGAGACCGGCCGCATGGCCCGCCAGGCCGACGGCAGCTGTACCGTGCGCCTCGGCGACACCGTCGTCCTCGCCACCGCCACCATGGCGCGCGAGGGCCTGCCCAAGGACTTCCTGCCGCTGACCGTCGACTACAAAGAGAACACCTACGCCGGCGGCCGCATCCCCGGCGGCTTCTTCAAGCGCGAGGGGCGCCCCACCGAGAAGGAGATCATCACCTCCCGCCTCATCGACCGCCCGCTGCGCCCGCTGTTCCCCGACGGCTACTCCAACGAGACGCAGATCATCGCCTTCGTGCTTTCCGCCGACGGCGAGAACGACCCCGACATCCTCGCCATCAACGGCGCCTCGACGGCGCTGACGCTCTCCAACATCCCCTTCTACAACCCCATCGGCGCGGTGCGGATGGGGATGATCGACGGACAGCTCGTCACGAACCCCACCAACAGCCAGCGCGACGTCTCCGACCTCGACCTGGTGGTCGCCGGCACCCGCGAGGCGGTGGTGATGGTGGAGGCCGCCGCCAACCAGCTCTCCGAGGCGCAGATGCTGGAGGCGATCTTCACCGCCCACGCCGCCATCCAGAAGGTGATCGCGGCGCAGATCGAGATCTTCCACGCCTTGAAGCTCACCAAGCCCGAGTGGCAGGTGCCCGAGTCCTTCCCCAAAGAGGTCGGCGACTGGGTGAAGACCGCCCTCTACCAGCCGCTCAAGCAGGCGTTCATGACGCCCGGCAAGCACCAGCGCAAGGCGGCGGCCAAAGCGGTCACCGAGCCCTTCCTCGCCTTGATCCCGGAGGACGAGCAGGAGCGCCGGGTGCACGTCAAGAAGGTGATCAACACCCTCGAGGAAGAGATCCTGCGCGACACCGTCATCGGCGAGCGCCGCCGCTTCGACGGCCGCGGCCTCGACGAGGTGCGGCCGATCACCATCGAGGTGGGCCTGCTGCCGCGCACGCACGGCTCGGCGCTGTTCACCCGCGGCGAGACGCAGGCGCTGGTCTCTGCAACTCTCGGCACCGGTCGCGACGCGCAGATCATCGAGGAGTACGAGGGCGAGTCCAAGCAGCGCTTCCTGCTCCACTACAACTTCCCGCCCTTCTCGGTGGGCGAAGTCAAGTTCCTGCGCGGCCCCGGCCGCCGCGAGATCGGCCACGGCGTGCTGGCGCGCCGGGCATTGACGCCGATGCTGCCGAGCGATGACGAGTTCGCCTACACCGTGCGCGTCGTCTCCGACATCCTGGAGTCCAACGGCTCCTCGTCGATGGCCAGCGTCTGCGGCGGCTCGCTCGCCCTCTTCGATGCCGGCGTGCCGATGCGGGCGCCGGTGGCGGGCGTGGCGATGGGCCTGATCAAGCAGGACGAGCGCTTCGCCGTGCTCACCGACATCGCCGGCGCCGAGGACCACCACGGCGACATGGACTTCAAGGTCGCCGGCACCCGCGACGGCATCACCGCCCTGCAGATGGACATCAAGATCACCGGCGTCACGCGCGAGATCATGGAGGTGGCGCTCGAGCAGGCCCGTCACGGACGGCTGCACATCCTCGGCAAGATGGAGGCGGCCATCGGCACCCCGCGCACCGAGATGTCGCGTTTCGCGCCGCGGCTGCACGTGGTCGAGATCCCGGTCGACAAGATCCGCGACATCATCGGCCCCGGTGGCAAGACCATCCGCGGCATCGTCGACGAGACCGGCTGCGAGATCGAGGTCGAGAACGACGGCAAGGTCAAGATCTACGCCCCGACCAGCGCCGCCGCCGACCGCGCCAAGCAGATCATCGAGCGCCTCACCGAGGTGCCCGAGGTGGGCAAGACCTACACCGGCACGGTGCGCCGCATCGAGCCGTTCGGCGCCTTCGTCGAGATCCTCCCCGGCCTCGACGGCCTCCTCCACATCAGCGAGCTCGCGCCCTACCGCGTGGGCGAGGTGCGCGACATCCTCAAGGAGGGTGACGAGGTCACCGTCAAGGTGCTCGAGTACGACGACAGCACCGGCAAGGCGCGGCTGTCGCGCAAGTCGGTGATCATGGAGTCGCCCGACTACGATCCGGCGCAGTACGAGGGCATGGGCGCTCCCGTGGGCGCCGGTGCCGGCGGCGGCGATCGTGGGCCGCGTGACCGCGACCGCGGTGGGCGTGGCGGTGGCCGCGACCGCGGCGGACGGGGCGGCGACCGCGGTGGCCGCGGGGGCGGCGGCGGCGGCCGCTACTAGCCTCGGCTACCCCCTTCGCGTTTCGGCAACCCGCCCTCGCTTCGGCGAGGGCGGTTTCATTTGCAGCCGCTGACGGCCCGCGGCGCCTTGCGCCTGCACCGGCATCGGGGGCATCTGGTTAGCCCGGCATTTGCCGCATCGCGGCATAAACCTCTTTGACAATGCCGCAGTGCGGTGTAAACTTGCCGCGTTCCGGCAAGAAGCCGTGGACCACCATCACCGAACACGAGGAGAGATCCCATGGCCACCGAGCCCCTCCGCACGCAGGTCAAGAAGCAGCTCGACGACGTCACCTCCGAGGTGACCAAGTCCGCCCACCAGGTCTTCCTCGCCGGTCTCGGCGCGGCGGCGCTGTCGCAGGAGGAGGGTGGCCGCTTCTTCGACCGCCTCGTCACCCGCGGCCGTAAGGTCGAGGCCGAGGGCAAGAAGAAGGTCACCCAGACCAAGAACCAGGGCAAGAAGCAGCTCGACGCCGCGAAGAAGCGCGCCACCAAGGCGTTCGACCGCGTGCAGGGCGAGCTCGACGGCCGCCTCGCCAAGGTGGTCAACCGCCTCGGCATCCCCAACCAGGACCAGATCCGCCTCCTCACCGAGCGCGTCGCCGAGCTGACCCGCAAGGTCGAGGGGTTGCAGCGCTCAACCGCCAAAGCCGCCGCGCAGGCGAGCTGACCACTCTCTTCCGCCTCTGAGCCCCCCTGCACCTAGAGGGGCAGGGGGGTTTGGGGGGATAGGGGTGAGATGAGAACCAGATAGGGCGAGGCGCCACGGCACCTCGCCCGTTTCTTTTTCCCTCGGCGCGCTGCGGCTAGATGATGAAGACGAGCGACGCGAAGCGCGCCAGCAGGCCGCTCCACATCCGGTTCCGGAAGAGGTGCCACGGCGACGCCTCGGGAACCTCCGCCGCCGCCAACGCCGGCACCTGCGCCACGACCTTCGGCCCCAGCCGCAGGACGACGCGTCCCAGCGGGTCGCCCTTCTCGATCGGCGCCGACTGCTGCTCCAGCGACACCAGCCGCTGCAAGTGGAGCGGCTCTTGTCGGCGCACCACCAGCCGCAGGTCCGCCGCCGCGCGCACCGGCACGCTGGCGTAGGTGCCGCCCCACACCGGCGCCCGCTGCACCAGCACCTCGCCGGCACGCACCGGCACCAGCAGCTGGTAGTGGTCGAAGGCGTCCTCGAGCAGCGCCTGGGCCGAGTCGAAGCGGTCGAGCCGGTGCGGCGAGCCCATCACCACGGCGATCAGCTCCATGCCGTCGCGCCGCGCCGAAGCGGTGACGCAGAAGTCGGCGCCCACGTGGTAGCCGGTCTTGATGCCGGTGGCGAAGGCGTAGCGGCCGAGCAG
>DATNCU010000225.1:0-2560 GCA_035607145.1 Thermoanaerobaculia bacterium | reverse complement strand
CACGACGCGGGCCTCTTGTGGCGCGGCGACACCGCCGAGGAGGCGCGGAAGTTCCGCGCCCGGTACAAGGGCCCGCTGGCCGACCACGAGCGCGGCTTCCTCGACGCGGTGGTCCGGCTCCAGCAGGCGGCGCTGCGCCGGCGGCGCATGCTGATCATCGGCGGCTTCACGGCGCTGTCGGTGGTCGTCGTCATCGCGATGGCGGTCGCGGTCAAGTTCCAGCGCGCGTCGGAGCGCGAGCGGCAGCAGAACGCCGAGATCGACAAGCAGCGGCAGAACGCCGAGGAGCAGCTCCGGCTCGCGACCGAGCGCGAGCAGGCGCGCCTCAAGGCCGAGAAGGCCAAGAAGATCCTCGACGAGAAGCTCGGCGTGGCGGACAACCAGCTGCGCGAGCGCGCCCGCGAGCTGGCGGCGGCCAACATCCAGCTCGAGGCCGCGCTCAACCAGTCGCAGGAGAACGAGGAAGAGGCCAAGAAGGCCAAGCGCCGGGCGGAGCGGGCGGCGGACGCGGCCACCCGCGCGGAGCGGGACGCGGTGGTCTCGCGCGACGAGGCGGTCAAGCAGCGCACCGAGGCCGAGCGGCTCCGCGACATCGCGCAGAAGCGCGCCGAGCTCGCCGAGAAGGGGCGCGGCGGCGCGACGTTCAACAAGCTCCCGGTGCCGTCGCTCGGCGGCGGCGGCGGCGGCGGCGGCGGCGGCGGGACGCGGCAGGACTCGCTGCCCGTGCCCAAGCGAGACTCGCTGCCCGTGCCCAAGCCCGATTCGGGATCGAGCGGCGGCAGCACGCCCTGATCCTTCCCTGCCCTTTCCATCCCCTTGCCCGGAGACTCGTTGATGAAGGTTCTGATCGTGGGGCTCGGCCTCGTGCTGAGCATCGGAGTCGCGCACGCGGATCGGCCCAAGGTCGCCGACGACAAGCCGCTGGACAAGACCCAGCAGGCGGCGTGGGACCGCGGCGTCTCGACGGAGCAGATGCAGGCCGCCGCGGCCGCGTTCGATGAAGCGAACGCGCAGCTCGACGCCAGCCTGCCGTCGAAGGCCGTCGACAAGTACAGCGAGGCGCTGAAGCTCTGGCCTCACCCGATGATCCACTACAACATGGCGCTGGCGCTGATCGACCTCAAGCGGCCGGTCGAGGTCGCCGAGCACCTCGAGAAGGCGATCCAGTACGGCGTCGAGGGGCTCAACGGCCAGCAGGACAAGCTCGACCAGGCCAAGCGGCTCCTCGAGTTCACCCTGGACCAGCTCGCGACGCTCGAGGTGAGCTGCCAGAAGGAGGGCGCCAAGGTCACGATCGACGGCAAGCACGTGTTCACCGTCGAGAAGGGCAAGCCCAACTCGTTCAAGGGGCGGGTCCCGATCGGCAAGCACACGTTCGTCGCCGAGAAGCCCGGCTACGCGACCTCGGTCGACGCGCCGCTGATCGACAAGCGCGAGACGTTCCGCATCGAGCTCAAGCTGTACACCGCCGAGGAGCTGACGCGGTACCACCGGCGGTGGGAGACGCGGCGGTGGGCGCCGTGGGCGGTGGTCGGCGGCGGCGCGGTGGTCGGCATCGTCGGCGGCATCCTGCAGTCCAGCGCGAGCTCGAGCTACCGCGACTTCGAGAGCAAGGTGCAGCGGTGCAGCCAGGACGCCATGAACGGCAGCTGCGACGCCAGCCAGTTCTCGAACCTGCGCGACAGCGGCGACACCAAGCGGACGCTCGGCTACATCGGCTACGGCGTCGCGGGCGCGGCGATCGCGACCGGGGGCCTCCTGGTCTTCCTCAATCGACGCGTCGCCTACCAGATCACGACCGACGAGTACCGGATGGAAGAGATCAGGAAGGTGCAGGCGCAACAGAAGGCAGTCTCGATCACACCGCTCGTCGGTCCCGGCGTGGGTGGGGCGGCGGTGATGGGCCGGTTCTAGGAGGTATGCCATGACGATCATTCGATTCACCTGGCTCGCCGCGCTCGCGCTCGCGTTCGCGGCCTGTGCATCCCCCAACGGCGCCCGCGAGTGCGTGAACGGCACGTTCTGCCCGCCCGGCACCGAGTGCTCCGGCGACGGCACCACCTGCGTCACCGCCGGCGGGTGCGGGAACGCGGTCAAGTCCGCCACCGAGGAGTGCGACGACGGCAACATCATCGACGGCGATGGCTGCTCGCACCTCTGCAACATCGAGAAGTGCGGCGACCGCGACGTCGACAGCACCGCCGGCGAGGTCTGCGACGACGGCAACAACACCGACGGCGACGGCTGCTCGGCCGACTGCAAGTCGAACGAGACCTGCGGCAACGGCATCCTCGACAAGGCCAAGGGTGAGATCTGCGACGACGGCAACACCAAGGACGGCGACGGCTGCTCGGCGAGCTGCAAGTCCGACGAGTCGTGCGGCAACATGATCGTCGACACCGCGGTCGGCGAGGTCTGCGACGACGGCATCCCGGTGGGCGGCCCGTGCGGCCCCGACTGCCGGAGCGGTCAGGGCTGCGGCAACGGCGAGGTGACCACCAGCACCGGCGAGGAGTGCGACGACGGCAACGTCAACAACAACGACGACTGCGTGATCGAT
>DATNCU010000631.1:0-2064 GCA_035607145.1 Thermoanaerobaculia bacterium | reverse complement strand
GTGTGATGCATCCGCTGCTCGCAGTGGGAGTTGCCGCGTACCTGCTGTTCCTGCCGCAGTTGGTGCGGGCGCCGCGGCTCGGGAGAGCGCCGCGGCGGCTGGGTAGCGCGGTTTCGTTGCTGGCGTTGGTGCAGCTCGCGGTGGGCGCGGCGAACCTGGGTCTGCTGGCGCCGGTGGCGTTGCAGCTGATTCACCTGCTGCTCGCCGATCTGCTGTGGATCGCCGTGGTGCTGTTCGGCGCGGCGGCGCTCGCTGATCCCCGGCCGTCGCTGGTGGCAACGGCGGCGGCGCGCGAGATCGCCGAGCGCGGGCGCGCCGTGCGCGCTACCTGACGTCGGCGGGCGCCGGCGCGAGGTCGAGGCGTAGCTCGGCGCCGACGACCTCGCTGTTGACGAGACGAACGTTGGAATCGGCGAGGTCGAGCACGAGGTGGATCTCGGGGCCGGCATCGCCGTCGTGGCGGCCGCTGCGGATGCGGCGCACTTCCGGCGTCGACGGCTCCCACGGCGCGCGCGGGGCGCCGCCACCGAGACCGAGGAGGCGCACCACCAAGCGCGGCGCGTCGCCGCCGATGCGTGAGGCGCGCAGACGCGCCGGAGCGAAGGAGCCATCGAGCGCGATCGTCACGCGGGTACCGCCGCCGGGCAGCGGCTCCCAGCGCAGGCCGGTGAGTCGCGTCGCGGGACGCGCGACGGCGACCGGCGCGTTCGAATCGTCAATGCCTGCCAATGCGTTCGGCGCGACGGCCTGAGGCGGTGACGAACCGTGAGGCGGCGCGGATACCGCCTCGGGTCCAGCGCCCGCCGTCTGCTCGACGCTGGCCGGCAGTCGTGCTGTCGCGAGCGGAACGGTCGACGGCAGTGGTACCTCGTGCCGCTCGACCCGTTGCGCTGGAGTCTCGCGCTCCGCCGAAGGCCGCATGTCGAAGCGGGCGGCCCCCACCACCACGAGCGTTGCGAGGCTGGCGAGGGCGGCGATGCCCGCCGCGGCGGAGCCCCATCGCAGCCGCGATGGCGTGGGCGCCACCGCGAGGGGCACCACCTCATTCGCCTCCACCGCCAGCAGCGGCACCTGCGCCGGTGGCGGCGGCACGAAGATCATCGGACTGTCGTCGTCGAGGTCCGCCACAGCCGGAAACTCCGAAGCCGAGAACGGCGAAGCCGACTGCGCGGAAGAGGCGAGCGCCGGCGTCGAGAAGCCGGACTCGGCAAGCAAGGTCTCGAGCGAGAAGTCGTCGGTGGCACCCCGCGCAGGTGGCGATTCCGGACCGCCGATGGCACCAACCAGCGGCGACTCCACCTCGCGGCTGCTCCCGACCTGGGCCGGCTTCTCGTCGCGCCGCACCGGCGGCAGCGGCCGTGGTTGGAGCACCTCCACCTCGGGCGCCTCGCCTGCCGGAAGCACGGCGGCGAGCATCTCGATCGCCCGCGGCTCGAGCGCCACGAAGCGGATCGCCATGCCCGGCGGACGCCCCGGCCCTTCGTAGGTGGGGCGGTTCCACGCCACCTCGCCGACACCGCGCGCCGGCGAGCGCCAACCGGGGAGAAACAGCTCGAAGCCAAGGCGACGGCCGGGCGGCTCGGGGTCGACCAGCCGCAGGAACATGCCGCCGCGCGCGATGTCGCGCACGAAGCCGGTGTGGATGCCGCGCCGGCCGGCGCACGACAGCCGCACCACCGCCTCAAACGAGAGCCGCGGTGCCGAGCGCGAAGGCAGCGGGGCCACACCGCTGCCGCCGTCACTCGACACCTCGCCCTCCTTTTCGCCGAATTCGTCCAACCGCGCCGCCTCTCTTCTTCTCAGCTCGTCAGGTCGCGAGCTTCTCCCAATCGGAGTCGGCCGCGTCGGTGGCGATGGAGAGGCCGCCGTCGGAGCCCGCGAACACCGGGTCCGCGACGCGCGACACGCGCCCGCCGCCGAACTCCTCGAGCGACTCCTGCAGCGCCTCGGGTAGCCCGCCGATGAGCGAGCAGCAGCCGGCGAGCATCACGTTCTGCCGCACCCGCTGCTGGTACTCGGGCTCGACGCGCGCGACGAGGTCCATCATCGTCTCCGACACCGGCC
>DATNCU010000628.1:0-3525 GCA_035607145.1 Thermoanaerobaculia bacterium | reverse complement strand
ACGAGCTGCGCCGCGACAACCGCAAGGGCCTCTTCTACGCTCGCCTCGCGCGCGACCGCGCGGCGGTGCTCGAGCGCCCGGAGTGGCTCGCCTCGGCGTGGAACCAGATCGCCAACTTCCTGCTCGGCGACAGCTTCTTCGGCGAAGCCGCCGAGACCTATCGCCTCGCCGTCTCGCTGCTGCCGCCCGAAGAGAGCCCCCGCCAGCTCGTGCTCACGGCGAACCTCGGGTACTGCGAGCTCATGCAGCGGCGTTTCGACGAGGGGCTGCGCTTGCTCTACCGCACCCTGCGCACGTCGCGCCGGCGCGGCTGGGCGCGCAGCGCGATGATCGCCCACGTCGACCTCTGCTACGCCTACCTCGAGCTCGGCCGGCTGCGCGACGCGGAGCGGCACGGCCGCCGCGGGTTGGCGCTGGCCGAGACCAGCGGCGAACGCGACTGGGTGAAGAACGCGCTCTACCTGCTCGGCGAGGTGGCGGTGCTCGGTGGTGCCACCAGCGAAGGGCGTGCGCGCTTTCAGGAGCTGCAGCGGCGCTTCTTCCCGAGCCAGCCCTACCTCTCCGACTTCCTCGTCAAGACCGACGTCCGTCAACTGGTGAACCTGCGCGCATGATCGCTCGCCGACTCCTGCTCGCCTCCCTGCTTGCGGTCTTTGCGCCGGTGGCCGGCCATGCCGCTGCCGCCAACTCCGCGATCGGCGCCAGCGGCGAGCTCTACTCCATGCACAGCGGTACCTACCGGTCGCTGTTCACCAACGCGCCGGCGGGTGAGGCAGGCGACAACGTGGTCCTGGCGCTCGACATCGTGCGCAACGGCGCCAGCCAGCGCCTCCTGGTCCCCGGCACCGACGGCGTCGAGCGCGAGCGCTGGCCGGCGCTCACCGTCGATCGCGCCACCAACCGCGTGTTCCTGGTGTGGGAAGCGCAGCGCCCGAACTTCCCGCTCTCGGTGCTCAACCTCATCGCGTTGTCCGACGAGGGCTGGGGAAGCGTCTTCCAGTTCGCCGCCGATCCGTTCACCTACAAGAGCAATCCCCAGCTCGCCACCACCCTCGACCGCTACCAGACGTTCGGCGCCGAGGGCGAGGTGGTGACGGCGACGCGCACGATCCTCCACCTTGTCTGGTTCGACGACGACGGCGACCGCCAGCGCGTCCTCTACACGCCGCTGGTGGTCGAGGGGGGCGAGGTCCTGCAGAGCAACCGCATCTTCGACCTGCCCGAGCTCGCCTTCGGCACCGAAGCTCCAGCTGCCGCGTCCGCCCCTGCCGAGATGCGGCAGAAGCCGCAGGTCCGCAGCGGCCGCGACGGCCAGAGCGTGGTGATCGCGTTCGTGGCGCCGGGCAGCGACGTGCTGTCGTCCCTCGAGCTGCGCTCGGTGACCGGTGAGCTGGTGTCGTTCGCCGACAAGGCGCGCGCCCAGGTGATCGAGACCGGCATCCAGAACCCCGGGATGGGCCGCCGCGGGATCGCCGAGAAGGCACGCGCGCAGGTCATCGAGACCGGTCGCAAGTTGATGCGCCGCGAGGTTTCCGACTATCTGGCGAACGTCTTCCTCGATGGGTTCGGTGACTCGGCGCCCGGCGTCGCGCTCGAAGACGCGGCCGAGTGGGCGCGCGCACAGGTGATCGAGACCGGCGTCTCGTTGCGCCGCGGCATCGCCGACAAGGCCCTCGCCGACGTCATCGAGATCGGGCGCTCCGACGGCACCGGCGGCACCAGCCACCTGCTCGACGTGCGCCAGGCCTCGCGGCGAGAGCTGCCACCGCTCCCGGACAAAGACCTGCGCGTCTTCCTGTCGCAGAAGGGCGACGACGCGGCGGTGGCCTGGGAGGTCGACGGCACGGTGCGCTACCACGAGAGTACCGCCGACGGCGGCTGGAGCCCCGTCCGCACCCTCGCGCTGGGCCCGGGGCTCAGCGACGAGGAGGCCTTTGCCCTGGTGGCGCGGCGGCTCGCCGACAGGTGAGCGCTCGGCAGCGGCGGAGCGTCGCGCTCCGTGAAACGGTCGCGCGCGGCTAATCCGGCTCGGGGCCGCTGACTGATTCGGCGCCGTTCGCGGCGACCTCCAGCCCGGTAGCCGTCGGCAGCGCCGCCACCAGCTCGCCGCCGGCGGCGACCAGGGCCCGACCCAGGGACTCCCAGCGATCGGCCGGGGTCAGGATCGCCACGCAACCGCCGCCGCCCGCTCCGCACGCCTTGCCGCCCCAGGCGCCATGCGCGGCGGCCACCGCGAGCAGGTTCTCCACCACCGGCACCGTGACCCCGTCGGCGAGGCGGCGCCGAAGTTGCCATTCCCGGTCGACCAGCGCTCCCACCTCCCGCCAATCGCCGCGTTCGAGCGGTTCCGGCAACGCAGCTGCCACCTCGGCGATGCCCTGCAACAGCTGCCTCACCTCGGCATCCGCTTCCAGGCAGCGGCGAATGATCGTCCAGTTGGTGGCGGCCGAGAAGTGGCTGTGACCGGTGTAGACGAGCAGCAGGTGGCGGCCGAGCGCGTCGAGGTCGACGTCGAGACGCCGTACCGTCTCGCCGCCCGGCGTGAAGGCCACCACCAGGCCGCCGCCGAGCAGCGCCGGGTAGTGGTCCTGCGTCCCCGTCGGCAGCTGCATCAGGCGCGCTTCGAGATCGCGCGCGAGCCGCGCCGTGCCCGCGGCGTCGCGCGGCGGGCGTCCGAGCAGGCGGTCGCCGGCGGCGATCAGTGCCACGGTAACGGCCGAGCTCGCGCCGAGTCCGCCACCGCGCGGCGAGGCGCTGCGCACCTCGATGTCGACCGGCGGCAGTCCCAGCGCCGCCGCGACCACGCCGGGCAGCGCGCCCTCGCGGTCGGCGGCAAGCTCCTCCACCGTCGCCAGCTCGACGTCGGCGCTCTCGCTGCGCAGCCGATAGCCGGCTTCGCGCGGCGACAGCGTCACCTCGACGATCACGTCGAGCGCCACGTTCACCGTCTGCGCGCCGGCGAAGAACAGGCCCAGCGGCCAGATGTCGAGCGTGCCGCCACCGAGGTCGACGCGGCAGCGGGCCCGCGCGCGGACGGACTTGCGGTGAGTACCGCTCACCGGCCGCCGAGGGCGAGCGGCGTCTCGATGCGCTCGTCCGCCGTCGCGAGCTGAAGGTCGCGGCCACGGCCCTCGTCCGGCATCTCGCCGGTGCGCATCGCCAGACGGAGCTGCTCGCGCCAGGCGCTGAACGCCACCATCTCGCGGCGCGACAGCGGCGCCGCCGGAACGCTCTTGAGCGACAGCGGATCGACCCAGCGGCCGAGGTGCTGGACGCGGTAGTCGAGGTGCGGCGCGGTGGCGAGGCCGCTCTCGCCGACGTAGCCGACCACCTGGTTCTGCTGCACGCGGCCGCCGCGCACGATCCCCTTGGCGAAGCGCGACAGGTGCAGGTAGCAGGTGACGTAACCGCCCGGGTGGCGCACCTTCACGGTGCGGCCGCCGCCGCCGTCCCAGCCCGCGGAGAGCACCACACCATTCGCGGTTACGTGCACCGGCGTGCCGGTGGGGGCGCCGATGTCGATCC
>DATNCU010000626.1:0-3538 GCA_035607145.1 Thermoanaerobaculia bacterium | reverse complement strand
ACCGGCACGGCGATCGTCGGGATCAACGTCGCGCGCAGGTTCTGCAGGAAGAGGTACATCACCAGGAACACCAGGCCCACCGCCTCGAGCAGCGTCTTCACCACCTCGTAGATCGAGGCGCGGACGAAAGGCGTGGTGTCGAAGGGGATCACCGCCTTGAGGCCCGGCGGGAACGAGCGCTCGAGCTCGCGCACCATCGTCTCGACGCCGATCGCCGCGTCGAGCGCGTTGGCGTTGGTCGCCAGGTTGACGGCGACGCCCGAGGCGGGCTTGGCGTTGTAGCGGGTGACGAAGCCGTAGTTGGACGAGCCGAGCTCGACGCGCGCCACGTCGCCCAGCCGCAGCGGCGAGCCGCCGGCGCTGGTCCGCACGACGATGTTGCGGAACTGCTCCGGCGTCTCCAGGCGCCCCTGCGCGGTGATCGTCGCGTTGAGCTGCTGGCCGGGCACCGAGGGGGCGTCACCGAGCTGGCCGACGCCCACCTGCGCGTTCTGACCGCGGATGGCGGCGACGAGGTCGCTCGGGGAGAGCTTGTAGGAGTTGAGCTTCTCGGGGTCGAGCCAGATGCGCATCGCGTAGGGGGCGCCGAAGAGCTGCACGCTGCCGACGCCCTTGACGCGCGACAGCGGCTCGACGAGGTGGCTCGCCACGTAGTCGTCGATGTCGCTGCGGGTCATCCGCCCGTCCTCGGAGACGAAGCCGACGACGAGGAGGAAGCTGGGGTTCGCCTTGGTGGCGGTGATCCCCTGCTGCTGCACGATCTGCGGCAGCAACGGGATGGCGCCCTGGAGCTTGTTCTGCACCTGCACCTGCGCGATGTCGGGGTCGACGCCGTTCTCGAAGGTGAGCGTCACCGCCACGGCGCCGTTGTTCTCGCTCGTCGACGACATGTAGATGAGGCCGTCGAGCCCCTTCATGTTCTGCTCGACGATCTGCGTCACCGAGTCCTCCACCGTCTGCGCCGAGGCGCCGGGGTAGAAGGCCGAGACGGTGACCGAGGGCGGCGCGATCGTCGGGTAGCGCGAGATCGGCAGCCGGGTGATGGAGAGGGCGCCCGCCAGCATCACGATGATGGCGATCACCCAGGCGAAGATGGGTCGGTCGATGAAGAACCTTGCCATGGGATCGCCTCTCGCCTACTCGGGCGCCGGCGGCGCCGGTGGAGCTTGCTGGCCGCCGGGAGGCGGCGGCGGCGCGCTGCCCAGCTCGATCGTGGTCGCCGGCATCCCCGGCTGCACCTTCTGCAGCCCTTCGACGATGACGCGGTCGCCGGCGACGAGGCCCTCGTCGACCAGCCACTTGTCGCCGATGGTGCGCGAGACCTTCACCTGCCGCAGCGCCACCTTGCCGTCGGGGCCGACGACGAGGGCGCTGGCGTTGCCCTTGGGGTCGCGGGTGATCCCCTGCTGCGGCGCCAGAATGGCTTCGGCGTCCTTGGCCTGGGCGAGCACGGCGGTGACGTACATGCCGGGGCGCAGCACGTACTCGGGGTTGGGGACGAGGATGCGCAGCGCGAAGCTGCCGGTGCCCTCGTCGACGGTGACGTCGGTCGCCTGCAGTTTGCCGGGGTGGGCGTAGTGGCTGCCGTCCTCGAGCACGATGGTGACCGGCGTACCGGCGTCGCCGGCAGCGATCTCGCCGCTCGCGATCTCGCGCCGCAGGCGCAGGTACTCGCCGCTTGACTGGTTGACGTCGACGTAGATGGGGTCGAGCTGCTGCACGGTAGCGAGCGGGGCGTCCTGGTTGGCGGTGACGAGGGCGCCAGGAGTGACCGTCGACATGCCGACGCGGCCGGAGATCGGCGCGGCGATGCGGGCGTAGCGGAGGTTGACGCGGTTGCGCTCCACCATGGCGCGGCCGGCGGCGACGTCGGCCTCGGCGGCGCGTTGCGCGGCGATGGCGTCCTCCTTCTCCTGCTCGGAGACGGCGTCGATCTTGCGCAGCTCGCCGGCGCGCTGGGCAGAGAGCCGCGCCGCGTGCGCCGCCGCCTCCGCCTTGGCGAGGGCGGCGCGGGCGTTCTCGTACTCGGCGCGGTAGACCGAGTCGTCGAGCACGTAGAGCGGCTGGCCGGCCTTGACGAGACCGCCCTCGGTGAACAGCCGCCGTTCGACGATGCCGTTGACCTGCGGCCGCACCTCCGCTTCGAGCACCGGGGTGGTGCGGCCGGGGAGCTCGCGGGTGAGGGTGACCGCCTCGGACTTGAGCGTCACCACCGTCACCTGCGGCGGCGGCATCTGCGGCGGGGCTTGCTGCTTGCCGCCGCAGGCTAGAGCGAGCGTGGCGAGGAGGTGCGGAAGGGCGCGGCGAACGGAGGCGAGGGGTGGCGGGACTCGAACCATGGGGCGGGGATCTCCACAGGTCCGCGAAGAGGAGGGAGTGCCGCGCAGCGTAATCGCGGCGTTAACTGAGCGTTCATTCTCATCGCGTCCCCGCGCCGCTGTCAAGCGGGGTGGGCTGAACCGCGGGTGGTGGCGGCCGAGCTACGGGCTCGGCGGCGGCAGCTTCGGCTTGGCCTCGATGACAGGCGTGAAGCGCTCGCGATGGCCGGTGATCGAGATGCTCTCGACGTAGTAGTAGTAGGTCTGGTGCGGGTCGATGTCGTCGTCGGCGAAGGAGTAGCGGTGGGTCTCGTCGGTGGTGCCGGCGCCGGGGACCGGGTCGGGGGTGATGCGCTCGAAGGGGCCGTCGGCGCTGGTGCCGCGGTACACGTCGTAGCCGAAGTTGTCGAGCTCGCTGGCGGTGGCCCAGCGGACGGTGTTGCGGTAGGGCGGCGTGGGGCTCGGCGACGTCGCGGCTTCCGGCGTGGGCGAGGGAGTCGGTGTCGCCGCTGCCTGCGGCATGGGCGACGACGGTGCGGGCGATGGCATCGGAGCGGGCGTCGTCGACGCTTGCGCCGCCGGCTCGACGGCGGCCGGCCGCGCCGCGCCGCTGCCGCAGGCGGTCACGACGATCGCCGCGACGGCGAGCGCTCCGCCGCGCGCCACGCGCCTCACGGCGTCCCCGCCGCCTGCTGCGCCGCGGCCGGCAGCGGCGGCCGCGGCAGCCGCAGCGCCGGGTCGCCGAGCAGGTTGTACTGCTCGATGAAGTCGCGGTCGTGCGACAGCCGCTTGGTGTTCTGCAGCGCCTCGCCGATCGTCGGCGCGGTGAGGATCTGGTCGATGAGCACCTGGCTCATGCCGAGGTTGGGCGCGTTGCGCCACGAGGCCGCCACCACCGCCACCGCGCCGCGCTTGGGGTCGCGCAGGAACTTCTCGCCGATCGAGTCGGCGGTGGGATGGTCGAAGGGCGCCGAGTAGCAGGTCATGGCGAGCACCACCGGCAGCTTGTCGCTGGGCTGCAGCTTGTCGAGGTCGTCGAGGTTGAAGAGGTCGCGGTGCTTGGTCCAGTCGGGCGGCCCGGTGCGCCAGATGAAGCGCCCGCCGTGGCCGACGAAGTGCACCAGCAGCGAGCCGCGGCCGAGAGCGTCGCGGATGGCCGCCTGGTCGGCGTCACTCACCGTCACGCCGGCCTTGGCGTAGATCTTCTCGCCGCCGAAGCC
>DATNCU010000617.1:0-14545 GCA_035607145.1 Thermoanaerobaculia bacterium | reverse complement strand
CTCGTCCGAGAACTGTCGCGCGTCGGCGGTCGCCTCGGGGCCGAGCACGCCCGCCGTGGCGGTGAGCTTGATGGTGCGCGCGCCGTGCTTGAGCTGGTAGCGCACGGCCTTGAGCAGCGCGTCGGGTCCGTCGCCGATGCCCTGCTCGGGTCCGGTCTCGAAGACGCCCGGCGGCCAGCCGATGTCGTCGCCGTGGCCGCCCGTCATGCTGATCTGGTAGCCGGAGGGGATGATGCGCGGGCCCATCGCGACGCCGGCTTCGACCGCATTGGCGAGCGCGGCGTCGATGAAGAACCAGGCGCCCGCCTCGCGCACGGTGGTGAAGCCGGCGAGCAGCGTGGCGCGGGCGTTGGCGGCGGCGCGCAGCGTGGTGTCGGGCTGCCCCATGAGCATGGGACCGCGGCGGCGCGGCTCGCCCGCCGCGACGCCGACGGTGAGGTGGGTGTGGAGGTCCATCAGCCCCGGCAGCAGCGTCGCGTCGCCGAGCTCGAGGCGCAGCGCCTCCGCCGGCAGCGCGTGACCGGCGGCCGGGCCGGCGTAGGCGATGCGGTCGCCTTCGACGACGACCAGCGCATCCTCGACGAGCTTGCCGGCGCGCACGTCGAGCAGCCGCGCCGCGTGCAGCGCCAGAGTAGGAAGACTCGGCGCCGCCGGATCGGGCGGAGCGGCGAACGCGGCGACGGTTATAGCGAGCGTCGCCGCGACCGCGGCGCCCGCGACCCCGCGCCTGCGGATCCGGCTCTGCCCCCTCACCCGCCGCGCACGACGAACGGCGTCGAGCTGGTGTGCGCCGCGCCCGCCGCCGAGAGCTTGATCTCGAGCCGGTACTCGCCGGGCGCCAGCTTGGGCGGCGTCACGTTGGCCACCAGCCGCGACGGCTGCACGCCGGCCTCGCGCTTGAGCACCTCGATGGTGGCGGGGCCGACCTCGCGCCCGTCGGCGCCGAGCACGCGCGCCTGCGCCTCGACCTTGCCTTCGCCCAGCGAGTAGCCGACGAGAGCGAGCTGGGTCTCCTCACCCGGCAGGAGCACCGGCCGCGAGGCGGGGATGTAGGGGTTGCCGGCGAGCATGAACGGGTAGGGCGCCTGCTTGTACTCGCCGCGCGGCGACTCCCGCGTCATCAGCCAGCGGTTGGGTGGCTCGGGCACGAACGGGGGCAGCAGCGCCGCCTCGGCGGTGGCGAACGCCGGCACGTGCATGGGCACGATGCGCAGCCCGCTCTCGCCGCTGTTGCCGTTGCGCACCAGCACGCGCACCGTGTAGTCGCCGGGCGGCAGCTCGAGGTGGCCGAAGAACTTGAAGCCGCTCTGCATCAGCAGCGGCTGCACCTTGGCGACCTCGAAGCCCACCGTCTGCGTCAGGTAGTCCTGGATGACGCCGTCCGCGTCGAAGGCGTAGATGAAGAGCTCGGTGGGCAGCGTCGGGCCCTGCTTGCCGGCGAGCAGGGTCTTGCCGTCGACCTCGACGACCACCGGCACGTAGGCGCGCTCGCCGCTCATCTTGAACGGCGCCGCGAGCACCGCCACGTCGATGCCGCCGAGGTCGTCGCCAGCCACCACCTTGGTCTGCGCGTCGAGCAGCTTCTCGAGCGGCGTGCGCTCGGCGAACGGCTTGGGCGCGTAGTAGCCGGGGCGGAAGAGCGCCCGCGTGCCGCGCGGCTGGTTCCTGACCTCCACTTTGAGGCGGTGGAAGGAGCCGTCCCACTTGACGTCGTCGGGCTGGAAGGTGAGCACGTAGGTGACGCTGGTGCGGTCGAGCATCTCGCCCACGGCGCCGCCGAGGTCGTTGGTGTTCTCGAACAGCTCGCCGCCGGTGCTCTTGGCGAAGTTGAGCAGCGTGTCCTTGCCGCCGGTGCGGCGGTTGCCGAGGTCGTCCACCGCGCGCAGGCCGGCGATGTCCACCGCCTGGACGGTGCAGTCGGCGCGGCGCATCTCCTCGAGCATCTTCTCGACCTCGTTGAGCGACTTGCTGTCGCCGTAGCGCTCCCCGGAGTCGACGTCCCAGATGCGGCCCGACTCGGCGGCGCGGTTCATCTCGGTGGTGCGGGTCTCATCGGTGCTCCCGGTCACCAGCGCGCTGTCGAAACCCTCGGAGAGGTAGACGACGTACTTGCGCCCCTGGATGGTGCCCATCAGCTTGGCGAGGTCGGCCATCGAGCGGGTGAGGTTGATCACCGACGCCTGCTGCGCGCGCGCCTCCGCCTGCGACGACTTGTTGACCAGGTCCTGCAGCATCTCGGTCGCCGCCACCTGCTTCTGGGACTGCCCGTCGGAGCTGGTGTTGGCCATCTGGCTGTTGGTGATGGCGAGCTGGTCGGCGAGCACCAGCCGCAACGGGTCGGGGTTGCGGCCGAGCAGCTCGGGCTTGCCGAGGGTGCGGATGGCGGCGCCGATCTGCCCGCGGTCGGGGGTGAAGCCGAGCACCAGCTGCGGCCCGGCGAGCGAGGTGTAGGTGGCGACGCCGACGAGGTCGGTGGGGTGCAGCTTGCCGACCATGTCGAGGGCCGCCTCGCGCGCCTTGATGATCGCCTTGGGGTCGGAGAAGGCGAGGTCGAAGAACATCAGGAAGTGCCGCCGCCCCGCCGGCGAGAGCGCCGCTGCCTTGGCCGCCGCCTGCGGCGTCGCCGCCGGGCCGAGGTCGATCACCTCGAAGCCGGTGAGCGCCTGCTTCTTGCGGCCGTCGAAGACCTCGAAGTCTTCGCGGGTGAGGCCGCGCACCGGCTGGCCGTCGCGCACCACCTGCACCGGCACCTCGACGACCACGGTGGAGGCCGTCTCGCTGAAGGTCTGCGCCAGGGAAGCGGCGGCGGCGAGGGCGAGGCAGAGCAGGCCGAGCAGACAGGCGGTGCCGCCGCGGCGGCGAAGGGTCGACATGGAGAGCTCCTTGTTCTAGCCGCCGCGAGCGCTCGGCTGCGGCGCGGGATTCAGCGCACGGTGAACGGCAGCGAGCTGATCTCGCGCCGGCCGCTCGACTTGTCCTCGACCGCCACCTGCAGCACGTAGTCGCCGGCGGACAGGCCGCCCGGGTCGAAGGTCGCGAGCAGCTTATCCACTCCTTCGACGCCGGTGGGCGTGCGCTCGACGAGCGACAGCCGGCCGCCGTCGAGGGTCTCGCCGGAGCCGCCCAGCACCGTGCCCACCACCGCCAGCTCGGCGCCGAGGTTGTACCCCACCAGGCAGAGGTCGGCGAGCCCCCTACCGAGCACGGGGTGGGCGGCGGGCACGTAAGGCTCGCCCTTCAAGGTGAAGGGGTAGACGACGCTCGCCGCGCCCTGCTCCTCGCTGCGCTCGCGGATCATCAGCCAGCCGTCCTGGGCGGCGATGAAGAGCGGCGGCAGCAGGAAGGGCTCCGCGGCGGCGTAAGTGGGGACCGTCAACGGCAACGACTCGACTCCGGTACGTCCGGTCTGCCCGTCGCGCACCAGCACGCGCAGACGGTACTCCCCCGGCGGCAGATCCAGGTGACCGTAGTATTTGAGGCCGGTCTCGCCGAGAATCCTTCGCGTCTTGCCGAGGTCGAGCTTCACCGACTGGGTGAAGAAGTCGCGCATCTTGCCCTGGCCGTCGCTGGCGTAGGCGTAGATCTCGAGGTCGAGCTGGTCCTCGTCGTGGCCGGCGAGCAGCCGGGCGCCCTGGAGCTCGAGCACCACCGGCACGTAGGAGAGCTTGGGGGTGGCGCGGAAGGGAGCGGCGAGCGCGTGCACCGCGATGTCGCGCCGCGGCACGGCGTTGGCGATGGCGTCGCCGGCGAGCAGGTTCTTCTCGATCGGGTCGAGGTCCTTGAACGGCCGCGGCGCGTAGTAGCCGGTGCGGTAGGAGAGCCGCGCGCCCGACGGTAGGTCCTTGCCCTCCACGCGCAGCCGCCGGTAGGCGCCGTTGGCCTCGAGGTCGGAGCGCTCGAAGGTGAGCAGGTAGGTCACCTCGCTGCGCTCCAGCACGTGCTCGAGCTGGTCACCGAAGTCGTTGGCGTTGCGGAACAGCTCGCCGCCGGTCTCGTTGGCGATGTAGAAGAGCGTCTCCTGGCCGCTGCCGCTGGTGCGCTGGCCGGGCTCGTTGATGTCGGCGCGCAGGCCGGAGATGTCGATCGTCTGCACCACGCAGTCGGCGCGGCGGAACTCCTCGAGCATCTTGAAGAGCTTGTTCTGCACCTGGGTGTTACCGTAGCGGTTGTCGCTGTCGATGAGCCCGATGTTGCCGCGCATGATGTTCTGCGTGTCGCGCTCGGCCTCGCTGCTCTCGGGCGCGTCGCCGAGCATCAGCCGGTTGTCGAAGCCCTGGGAGAACAGCACCACCTCTTTGCGGCCGGAGACGGCGTTGAGGGCACGGGCGAGGTCGGTCATGCCGTGCGTGAAGGTGGCGACCCGCGACTGCGCGTACTCGCGGTCCATGCGGTCGGCGACGGTGGCCATGGCGCGCATGGTCTCGAGCAGGGCCTGGTCCTTCTGCGCCCGCATGGCGCTGGCGACGTCGGCGGTGTGGTCGCCGAGGGCGCCCTCGAGACCGCCGAGCAGCAGCTCCTCGGGCGAGGCGATCATGAAGCGCAGCGGGTCGCGCCGGCCCAGCAGGTCCTCGGGCGAGTGCAGGCCCAGGGTGTCGATGCCGCGCGCCACCTGCGCGCGATCGGGAGTGAAGGTCACCACCAGCCGCGGCCCCTGCTGCAGCGAGTAGGTGGCGACCCCCACCAGGTCGTTGGGGTGCAGCGAGCCGAGCACGAAGTCGCGGGCAGCGAGCCGCGCCTTGACGATCGCCGTCGGCGAAGAGAAGGAGAGGTCGAAGAGGAGGAGGAAGTGCCGCCGCGCCGCCGGCGGCGGCGTCGCCGAATGGCGTCCGGCGGCGAGCTCCGGCGCCGGCGCCGCCAGGTCGACGAGCTCGAACGAGGTGATCGTCTGGCGCTTGCCCTCGTCGTAGACCTCGAAGCTGTCGCGGGTGAGGCCGCGCAGCGGCTTGCCGGCGCGGTCGACGAAGTTGACCGGCACCTCGACGGAGACCACCTCGGTGGCGCCGGAGAAACGCGCAGGCGCCTCGGCGGGCTTGGCCGCCGCGGCAGGAGCGGCGCACAACGCGAGGCAGGCGGAGGCGCCGAGCAGGGAGAGGCGACGCCGACGGTGGAGCGAACGCATGGTGTGGTCCTCGCTGGTGGCGGCGCCGCCGGGGCGCTATGGAATCAACACCGCTCAGATGGGCATCAACAACCGCTCAGATGGTCATCAACAACGCTCGGCGAAGGTCATTCCCGAATCACTTCCTGTTACTTCCCGAGCAGGGTGGCGAATCGCAGCGCGTCCTGGTTGGTGGCGTCGAGGGCGAGGGCGCGGGCCAGGTGGTGCCGCGCCTTCTCGGTGTCGCCGAGGTCGAGGTAGACCCGCACCAGCCCGACGTGCACGTCGGCGCTCTCGCTGTCGAGCCGCAGCGCCTTGGCCATGTAGTCGAGGGCCTTCTTCGTGTCGCCCTGGGCGAGCGCCATGTCGCCCTGGTAGACGAAGAAGTAGGGGTTGGAGGTGTTGGCCGCTTCCACCTTCGCCAGCATCGCATCTGCCTCGGTGCCGCGGCCGCTTTGCTGCATGACCCGCGCCATGTTGGTCATCACGATGGCGTTGTCGGGCTCGACGGCGAGCGCCTGGCGGTAGCTCTCCTCGGCGCGCGCGTTGTCGCCGGCGCGGGCGAGCACGACGCCGAGGTTGTTGAGCGCCTTGGGGAAGTCGGGGGCGATCTTGGCGGCGGTCTCGATCAGCTCGCGGGCGCGCGCGGTGTCGCCTTGCAGCAGCGCCTCGGCGCCGAGGTTGTTGTAGTAGTGCGCTGTCGCCTGCAGGTCGTCGATGGGGTGGAAGGCGCGGTAGGCCTTCGGCCGATAAGGGAGGAAGTCGTAAGTCTTGAGCTCGCCGTCGAGGTACATGCCGCCGACGATGTGCCCCTGGCTGATCACCATGCCGGCGCGGTGGCTCCACTTCTGGTAGTCGGTGACCTCGACGTAGAAGGGGTTGAGCTCGTTGGAGCGGGCGAGGCCGACGAAGAGGTTGACGAACGACAGGCAGTTGCCGCGGCGCGCCGTGAAGGTCTCGACGGCGGTGCGCGTCGGCTGCAGCTCGTAGTGTAGGTCGAGCCTCTCGAAGATCAGCTCCATCACCTGGTTGAGGCGGCGCAGCTGCGAGGGGGCTCGGCGCTCGGGGAGCGCGGCGCGCGTGGCCTCGTCGAGCTGGAAGGGGACGGCGACCTTGGCGGCGGCCGCGGCGCCGATGCGCTCGGCGAACTGGCCGCGCAGGTGGCCGACGGAATCGAACGCTTGATAGGTCGAGCAGCCCGCGCACACCAGCAGCAACACCAGCAAGGCAGCTCGTGCGCGGAGCATGACGGCCATAGTAGCAGGGGTGAGTGCGCGGCCCGGGCCGGGGGGTTCTCGGTTCAAACGCTTGGATGAACCCCCTCCAAGATCCTGGACAAACGGCCCATCCGGCGACGGCGGACCGCAGCAGCGCCAATCGTTTGCGCGCAGCACGGTGGGGCTTTGCTTTGCGGCACCGACCTTGCTAGATTGCGCCGCCGAAGCCATACCCGAATTGCCCATATCCCGGGCCGAGTCAACGGGACTGTGGGCTCGAACGTCGAAAGGAGGTGTTGCCGGGAGACAGAGACCGTTCTCGTCTCGTTCCTTTTCTTATTACGGCCGGACCGTGAGGAAGTTTCGAACCAAACCCTCGAAGCCCACGTGATTCCGGTAGTCAGTGAACCAACAACGGAGATCGACTCGAAAATGAAGAGCTCCAACTTTTGGGCTCGCGCTCTCGCCTTCACGGCGGTGGCGCTGCTGGTCGCCGGCGGGGCTTACGCCCAGCTGCAGACCGGCAACCTCTACGGCACGGTCAAGGACCAGCAGGGCGCGCCCCTGCCGGGCGTGACCGCCACCCTCACCGGCGGCGGCGCCCCGCAGGTCCAGGTGACCAACGCGCAGGGCCAGTTCCGCTTCCTCAACCTCGCGCCCGGCAGCTATGCGCTGAAGGCCGAGCTCGAGGGCTTCTCGACCATCGACTACCCGAATATCTCCATCAACATCGGCCGCAACACCTCGATCGAGGTCACCCTGCAGGCCGCGGTTGAGGACGTGATCACGGTGACGGCGGAGTCGCCCCTGCTCGACGAGCGGCGCATCTCCACCGGCGCCACGGTGGCGTCGACCGAGCTCGAGAAGATCCCCACCGCCCGTGACCCCTGGGCGATCCTGCAGACCACTCCCGGCGTGCTGACGGACCGCGTCAACGTCGGCGGCAACAACAGCGGCCAGCAGTCGCAGTACGTCGGCCCCGGCGCCGGCGGCGACCAGGCGGTGTGGTCGGTGGACGGCGTCGTGATCACCGACATGGCGGCCCTTGGGTCGTCGCCGGCGTATTACGACTTCGACTCGTTCGAGGAGATGCAGATCTCCACCGGCGGTTCCGACACCACACTCTCCACGCCTGGCGTCGCCCTCAACATGGTGACCAAGCGCGGCACCAACGAGTGGCGGGGCTCGGGCCGCTACTTGACGGCCGACGAGTCGTGGCAGTCCAACAGCGGCCTCGACACCGGCGACCTCGGCCAGGCCTTCGGGCCCACCCCGGCCCAGCCCCGGTTCAAGCAGGGCAACGCCATCGTGAAGATCGAGGACTACGGCGCCGAGATCGGCGGTCCGATCGTCAAGGACCGGCTGTGGATCTGGGGCAGCTACGGCAAGAACGACGTCAAGCTGCTCACCATCGCCGCCGTCAGCGACCACACCACGCTGGAGAGCAAGAACGCCAAGATCAACGGTCAGGTGACCTCGTCGAACTCGGCCACCGGCTGGTACTTCGACAGCGACAAGGTGAAGATCGGCCGCAACGCCGGTCCCACCCGTCCGCAGGAGACCACCTGGGACCAGAGCGGCTTCGGCGACACGCCGACCGCCTACAAGGTCGAGGACACGCAGATCTTCGGCAGCAACTTCTACTTGACCGGCCTCTACTCGAAGGTCAACGGCGGCTTCCAGCTGGTGCCCGAAGGCGGCGTCGGCGTCGGCGGCAGCCAGATCAACTCGGCGCTCGATTCGAGCTTCATCTGGCACAACACCTTCCTGCTGTACCAGACGTCCCGCCCCCAGGAGCAGTACAAGGGCGACGCCTCGTACTTCTTCAACACCGGCAGCCTGTCGCACGAGCTCAAGTTCGGCGCCGGCTACCGGCAGGCCGAGATCCAGACGCTGTCGCGTTGGCCCGGCTTCGGTCAGGACCTCAACTACTACCAGTCCTACGGCTACACCTACAACGTGGTCGGCCTGACGCGTGACGGGTTGGTGAAGTTCAAGTTCGACTACACCAGCGCCTACGCCCAGGACACGCTGACGGTGGGCAACCTCACCGCCAACATCGGCCTGCGCTACGACAAGCAGTCGCCGGAGAACGTCTCCTCGAGCGCGGCGGCGAACCCGTTCTTCCCCAACGTGCTGCCGGCCGTCACCTTCGCCGGCAACGACGCGGGCGGCTTCGAGTGGAGCGACATCACTCCCCGCCTGGGCCTCACCTACGCGCTGGGTGCCGAGCGTAAGACGCTGCTGCGGGCTTCCTACTCGCGGTTCGCGGACCAGCTCGGCGGCGGTCTCGCCACGGCGGTCAACCCGCTGTACGGGCCGTCCTACGCCTACTTCTATTACAACGACCTCAACCACGACAACCACGCCCAACCCAACGAGGTGCTCGGGGCCACCGGTCCGGGTGCCGCGCTGTTCACCAGCGCCAACTTGAACGGCAACAACGGCGGTCTGCTGGTCTCGAACTCCATCGACTCGGGTCTCAACGCACCGATCACCGACGAGCTGCTGCTCGGTGTCGAGCACGCGCTGCGGCCGGAGTTCGTGGTCGGCTTGAACCTCACCTGGCGCAAGGTCAGCGACATCGTCAACAGCCAGCGCCTGGTGTTCGACGGCAGCAACACCTCGGCTGCCAACATCAACACCGTCGGCCGCGTCAACCGGCCGAGCGACTACGTCACCCAGACGTCGTCGGTGGTGCTGCCCAACGGCCAGACGGTGCCGATCGTCTACACCGTCCTCGCCCCGGGCATCGACACCCGCAACGGCTACCACTACTACAACAGCGACCTCGAGCAGGAGTACCAGGGCGCGTCGTTGACCTTCAACAAGCGTCTGGCCAACCGCTGGATGCTGCGCGGCAACTTCTCGTACCAGGACTGGTCCTGGAACGTGCCGAGCAACGAGATCATCGACATCAGCCGCAACGTCAACGAGCCGCGTGACGGTGAAGCGGTGCTGCAGGGCTCGGGCACCGGCTCGGGCGCTTTCGGCGCCGTCTACATCAACAGCAAGTGGTCGTACAACGTCAACGGGATGTACCAGATCGCCCCCGACCGTCCGTGGGGCTTCAACGTCGCGGCCAGCCTCACCGGCCGCGAGGGGTACCCCATCCCGTACTGGCGTCGGATCAGCCGCGGTGCCATCAACGGCCCGTCGTCGGTCTACCGGAACCTTCAGGTCGTCAGCAGCGACGAGTTCCGCAACGAGGACGTGCACACGGCGGACGCCCGCATCGAGAAGGAGTTCTCCTTCTCCGACTTCGGTCTGACCCTTGGCTTCGACGTGTTCAACGTGTTCAACGAGGGGACGGTCATGCAGCGCCAGCCGCGCCTGCAGTTCTCCCCCAACGCTGCCAGCCCCCCGGGTTGTGCGGCGACCAACAGCTGCCAGATCCCGGCTGGTATCAACGGTCCGAACTACGCGACCGAGGTCCTCAGCCCCCGCATCTACCGCATCGGCGCCCGCATCAGCTTCCGCTGATCCGCGCGCTCACCTTCTGCTGATCTCGAACGCCGGGGGCAGCCCCGGCGTTCTTTTTTTGTGCGCGGCGTTCCCCGCGGCGGGCCGAGTGCTACACTGCCGCCGACCCCGTCCCGACGGGGCGGACGACCTTCAGAACTTTCGGAACTTCCAGTGCCTCCCGTCCGGGAGGGCGAACCAACCCGAGGAGAGAGCGATGCGCGCATATCGAGCGATGTTGATGCCGCTGGCGTTGGCGCTGTTCGGCGCCGCGCCCGTCCTGGCCCAGGCCTGGGCCGGGCACGCCCGCCTGCAGGGAAAGATCTCCGCTCCGGACGGCAAGCCGGTGGAAGGGGCGAAGATCATCCTGCGCCAGGGCGCGATCGACAACCTCGACCCCGCCAACCCCGGGCCGGGTCCGGACCCCATCCTCACCGACAAGAAGGGCCGCTGGTCGGTCCTCGGCCTCGCCGGCGGCGACTGGACGATCGTGATCGTCAAGGAGGGCTACCTCACCTCGCAGGGCACGGCGAAGGCGAGCGAGTTCGGCCCCGCCGCGCCGATCAACGTCACCTTGAAGGAGATCCCGCGCGAGGTCATCGAGCAGGCGCAGAAAGAGGCCGCAGCGTCGAGCGCCGCCGGTCAGGCGCGCGCCGCCCTGGAGAAGGGCAACGCCCTGCTCGGCGAGGCGCGCGCCGGCGGCGGCAACGCCAAGCTGGAGGAGGCCCGCGCCTCCTACATGGAAGGGCTCGCGCAGCTCGACAAGACGGAGGCCAAGGACGCCGCGGCGCAGGAGGCGATCGCGCAGACGCGCCTCTCGGTGCTCACCACCGTCGCCGGCATCGACGCCGAGCTCGGCCACACCGACCAGGCGCTTACCGACCTCAAGAAGGTGCTCGAGCAGAAGCCCGACGACGCGGGGGTCCTGCAGCTGGTGATCGACCTGCTGGTGCGCGCCGGCCGGGAGAAGGAAGCCCAGCAGTACATCGCGCGGCTGCCCGCCGGCACCAAGCTCGACCCCAACGCCTACCTCAACATGGGCATCAAGGCGTTCAACGAAGGCGACATGGACAAGGCCTTCGACAGCTTCGACAAGGCGGTCAAGGACAACCCCGAGCTCGCCGACGGCTACTACTACCGCGGCCTGGTGTGGATGAACCGCGGCAAGAAGGCGGAGGCGAAGGCCGACCTCGAGAAGTTCCTGCAGCTGGCGCCGGACCACCGCTACGCGGCCGATGCCAAGGAGTTCCTGAAGAGCCTCTGACCGCCCGGCGGTAGCTGACGCTCGACGCAAACGGCCGATGCGCCGCCTCCTGCTCGGCACCTGCCTGCTCGCGCTCGGCGCGCTCGGCGGCCTGCTCTGGTGGCGGCTCGGCGGGCGCGCCGGCGGGACCGACGGTGGCGACGACGGCGGCGGGGCGCTCGCCTCGCCGCTGCCCGCCGAGGCGCGCGACGTCCTGCTCGTCACCATCGACACCCTGCGTGCCGACGCCCTGGGCTTTTCCGGCAACCGCGAGGTGGCGACGCCGACGCTCGACCGCCTGGCAGCGGCGGGGCGCTTCTATCAGAACGCTCACGCCCACAACGTGCTGACGCTGCCCTCGCACGTCAACATCCTCACCGGCCGCTACCCCTACCAGCACGGCGTCCGCGACAACTCGGGGTTCCACGTCCCCGCGGAGCTGCCGACGCTCGCCACCATCCTCGCCGCCGCCGGCTGGCAGACCGGGGCGGTGGTGGGCGCCTACCCGCTCGACTCGAGCTACGGCCTCGACCGCGGCTTCTCGACCTACGACGACGAGTATCCGCGCGGCTCCTCGCCGGCCGCCTTCGTCATCGCCGAGCGGCGCGGCGACGAGGTGGTGACGAAGGCGCTCGCCTGGTGGAAGGCGCACGCGGGAGGCAAGCGCTTCCTCTGGGTCCACCTCTACGACCCGCACGCCGGTTACGAGCCGCCGGAGCCGTGGAAGAGCCGCTACGCCGCGCGGCCCTACCTCGGCGAGGTGGCGGCCGTGGACTCCTTCCTCACGCCGCTCCTCGGCCCCATCCTCGACGGCGCTGAGCGGCCGGCGATCGTGGTGGTGACCGGCGACCACGGCGAGGCGCTGGGCGAGCACGGCGAGCTCACCCACGGGCTCTTTGCCTACGAGGCGACGCTGCACGTGCCGCTGGTGGTGTGGACGCCGGGCATCAAGCCCGGCCGCGACGCGCGCTGGGCGCGGCACGTCGACGTGCTGCCCACCATCCTCGAGCGCGTCGGCGTCGAGGCGCCGGCGGACCTCCCCGGCCGCTCGCTGCTCGCCGCGGCGCCAGCCGCGCCAACAGACAGCTACTTCGAGTCGCTGTCGACCAACCTCAACCGCGGCTGGGCGCCGTTGCGCGGGCTCATGCGGGGCGGCGACAAGTGGATCGACCTGCCGCTGCCCGAGCTCTACGACGTGGTGAGCGACCCCCAGGAGACGGACAACCTCGTCGACCGCGAGCGCCGTCTCGCCAACGAGCTGCGTGGTGCGCTGCCCGCGGAGTCGGTGTGGCCGCCGAAGAAGGGCGCCGTGGGCAGCGAGCAGGCGGCGGCCCTGCGCAGCCTCGGCTACGCCGTCGGCCAGGCGCCGGTCAAGACCACCTACACTGCCGACGACGACCCCAAGCGGCTCACCGGCGTCGACCGCGAGCTCCACGTGGCCATCGACCACTACATGCGCGGCCGCTACGCGGAGGCCGCGGCCGCCGCGGAGAAGGTGGTGGCCGAGCGGCCGGAGATCGCCGAGGGTTACGAGCATGCCGCCCTCGCGCTGCGCCAGCTCGAGCGCCCCGACGAAGCGATCGCGCTGCTGCGCCAGGGGCTCACGCACGTGGTGGCGCAGGAGTCGCTGCGCCGTCACCTGGCGCAGGCGCTCGCCGAGAACGGCCGGGCCAACGAGGCGGTGGCGCTGCTCGAGCCCTACGCCGCCGCCGGCGAGGGCGACACGCGCGTGGTCCTCGCCTCGGCGCTCTCCGACGCCGGCCGCCACGCCGACGCCATCGCCACCCTCGACCGCGTGCTGGCGAGCGACCCCGACGACCCCAAGGCGCACGAGACCTACGGCATCGTGCTGCTGCGCATGGAGCGCGACGCGCAGGCGCGCGAGCAGCTGCAGCGGGCGCTCCAGCTCAACCCGCAGCTGCCGATCGCCTGGAACACGCTGGGCGTGGCGCTCTACCGCTTGAATGGCGCCGAGGCGGCGCTCGACGCCTGGCGCAAGGCGATCGAGCTCGACGGCACGCAGTACGACGCCATGTTCAACCTCGGCATGGTGGCGGCGCAGCTCGGGCGGCGCGACGAGGCGCGGGGCGCGCTCGCCCGCTTCGCCGACACCGCGCCGCCGCAACGTTTCGGCGGCGACATCGCGCGGGCGCGGCAGCTGCTGCGGGAGCTCGGCGGATGAGAGACCCGCGGCCGCTCTCTCGCGCGCGCGGCGTAGCGTTGCTCGCAACGCTGCTCGCCGCCGGCGCGTTGGCCGCGGGCTGCCACCGCGGCGCACGCTTCGAGCACGCGCCGGTCGTCCTCATCTCGATCGACACCCTGCGCTCCGACCACGTCGGTGTCTACGGTGCCAAGACCGGCACCACGCCGAAGATCGACGCCTTCGCGCGCGAGGCGATGCTCTTCGAGCGCGCCTACTCGCACTACCCGCTCACGCTCCCTTCGCACGTCTCGCTGCTCAGCGGTGAGCTGCCCGGCACCCACGGCGTGCGCGACAACGTCGGTTATCCGTTCGACCCCGACAAGCACCCTTTCCTGCCGCGGCTGCTCAAGGGGCTCGGCTACGACACCGGCGGCGCCGTGTCGGCGTTCGTGCTGCGCGCGCAGACGGGGCTCGGCCCCGGCTTCGACTACTACGAGAGCAGCCTGCAGCCGCCCGCGCACGTCACCCTCGACATGGTGCAGCGCCCCGGCGGCGAGACGGCGAAGCTCGCCCTCGACTGGCTGCGCGGCAGGAAGGACGCCGAGCGGCCGTTCTTCCTCTTCTTCCACCTCTACGAGCCGCACTCGCCGTACGAGCCGCCGCAGCCGTTCGCCAGCCGCTTCCGCGACCCCTATGACGGCGAGGTGGCCACCGCCGACGACATCGTCGGCAACTTCCTCGACGAGCTCAAGAAGCTCGGCGTCTACGACCGCGCCGTCGTCCTGCTGGTCTCCGACCACGGCGAAGGGCTCGACGAGCACGGCGAGGGGCAGCACGGCCTCTTCCTCTACCGCGAGTCGCTGCAGGTGCCGCTGCTGCTCAAGCTGCCGAAGTCCGAGCGTGGCGGCACCCGCGTGGCGACGCCGGTGCAGCTCGTCGACGTGGTGCCGACGGTGCTCGACCTCGTCGGCGGCGAGGTGCCGAAGGAGCTGCCCGGCAAGTCGTTGCTGGCGATCGCCGACGATCCCAACGCGCCGCCGCGGCAGCTCTACGCCGAGACCTTCTACCCGCGCCTGCACTTCGGCTGGAGCGAGCTGTCGTCGCTGATCGAGGGGAAGTTCCACTTGATCGACGGGCCGACACCCGAGCTCTTCGACGTCGTCGGCGACTCGGCCGAGCTTCACAACGTGCTCGAGCGCGAGCGCCGCACCTACGCGTCGCTGCGCGGCGCGATCGCCAAATACCCGCGCGAGCTGCAGGCGCCGGCGCCGGCCGATCCCGAGACCGCCAAGCAGCTCGCCGCCTTGGGCTACGCGGCAGGTGTCGCCAAGACCACCGGCCCGCTCCCCGATCCGCGCAGCAAGCGCCAGGCGATCGTCGAC
>DATNCU010000604.1:0-5914 GCA_035607145.1 Thermoanaerobaculia bacterium | reverse complement strand
CGCCTGGCTGTGGTGGGCACTGCGCCGCTCGCGCAAAGCGGAGTCGCTGGAGCAGCGGCTGCTGCTGGTGGGGCCGGCGCTCGTCGTCTGGCTCGGCTTCTTCGCCGCCATCGCCTTCACCGGCTCGCGTGCCGGGCTGCTCGGCGCCGTGCTCGCCACCGCGGCGCAGGGGGCGGCGGCGGCGTTGCGGCGGCGGCAATGGGGCCTGGCGCCGGCGGGCGTCGGGCTCGGCCTGCTCGGTATCGGCACCGTCGCCGCGATCGGTCTGCAGGAGGGGCTCGGCCGCTGGCTCGCCACCTCGCCCTACGAGCTGACCTGGAACTCGCGCCGCACCGCCTACGCCGCCACCTGGGAGCTCTGGCAGCGCTTCCCGTGGACGGGCACCGGCATGGCGGGCTTTCGCGACGCCTTCCCGATGGTGCAGCCCGCGTCGATCCCCGGCGGCTGGTGGCACGCGCACAACGACTGGCTGGAGGCGCTGGCGACGCTCGGCATCCCCGGCGCGCTGCTGCTGCTCGTTGGTCTCGCCGCCGCGGTCCACCGCCTCTTCCAGGTGCTCGCCGGCGACAACCGCGGCGAGGACCGCGCCGCCGCGCTCGCCGGCTACGGCGCGCTGGCCGCGGCCGCCGTGCACTCGGCGCTCGACTTCGGCCTCACCATCCCCGCCAACGCGCTGGCGCTGGCGGTGCTCGTCGGTGCCGCCTGCGGCGCGCCGATCAACGTCAACCGGGAGCAGACGTTGACGCGGCGGCGGCGTAGCAGGAAAGCAGTCGCGCCCGCAGCGGGCCCGGAGCGTGACGACGGCGAAGCAGCTCCCGAGCCGAGCGCACCAGACGCTCCCTGAGCGCGGCGTCGCGCGCCAGCGCGATGAGGGCGTCCGCGAGCGGCTCGCCCATCTCCGCCACCAGCAGCTCGCGACCGTGCGTGGCATCGAGCCCGGCCGCCGCGGCGGGAGTGGCCACAACCGGCACGCCGCGCGCCCACGCTTCGAGCACCTTCATGCGCACGCCGGAGGCCGTGGCAAGCGGCACGACGAGGATGCTGCCGTCGGCGAAGGCGACGGCGGGATCGGTCGGTGCCGCGTGACGGACGATTCGCTCGCCGGCGGCGCGGACGTCGCCGAAGAGGTGCAGTTGCGCCAGCGGCAGCGCCTGCTGGACGACCGGCCAAGCGCGCGCGACGAATTCTTCTGCTCCTTCGCGGTTGGGTGCCCATCCCGCACCGACGAGGAGCGAGATCGCCGGCGCACCCGGGAGCGGCGGACCGGCCGGCAGCTCGGCCGGGAACGGCACCGGCAGCGCCTCGACGCGCGCTCCAGGCGCGAGGGCGCGGAGCGCTCCGGCGTCGCGCTCGGTGACGGCCACGCTGAGCGCCGCGCGCCGCACCATCGCCGCTTCCCAGCTCGCCACGCGCGCCGCTTCGCGCCGGCGGAACGATCCCGCCGCGGACGCGCCTTGACCACGCCACAGCTCGCTCTCGACGTTCTGTGCCCGCAGCAGGACCGGCAGTCGCGCGGCGAGCGCCTGCGGCATCGCCTGCACTTGCTCGGCGTGCACCACTTGGGCGCCGCTCTCGCCGGCTACCTGCGCGACACGGCGAGCGACGGCGGCGAGGCGATGGCGCGCCGCCGTCACCGGCTCGCGGCGCACCCGCGCGCGGAGCAGCGCCAGCGGCAATGGCAGTGGCCGCGCCGCTACGAGGTGCGGCCGGCAGAGCGGCGCCAGCGCCGCCGCGATCGCCGCGTGGGCCCGCCGCGGCTCGGGGGCCACGAGCTCCACCTCGACCGTCTCGTCGTCGTCCCTCGCCGCGGCGAGCAGCCGCAGCGTTTCGAGCTGCAACAGCCGCCCGCCGTCGCGCGGCGGCCACGGCGCCTTGGTGGCCACCCACAGGATGCGCAACGGCGCCCCCCCGCGGGCGGAGCCCGCTGCCACCACCCTCCCAACCCCCTCCTCTGGGTTTGGTTCCACCCCTGTCCCCCCGTCCCCCTGCCCCTCTAGGGGCAGGGGGCGCCGCCCGCCGGCCCTCGGCTTCGACCAGCTAGACGAGGCTCAGTAAGTGCCCGAGCTTGTCGCGCTTGGCGCGCAGGTACTGGCGGCTGCTCTCGGTGGGCGGCACCTCGAGCGGCACGCGCTCCACCACCTCCAACCCGTACGCCGCAAGCTCGCGGCTCTTGCGCGGGTTGTTGGTCATCAGCCGCAGCCGCCGCACGCCGAGGTCGCGCAGGATCTGCGCGCCGATGCCGTAGTCGCGATGGTCGGGAAGGAAGCCGAGCCGCTCGTTGGCCTCCACGGTGTCGTGTCCCTGCTCCTGCAGCTCGTAGGCGCGCAGCTTGTTGAGCAGGCCGATGCCGCGCCCCTCCTGCAGCAGGTAGAGCAGCACGCCGCGCCCCTCGTCCTGGATGCGATCGAGCGCCAAGTGCAGCTGCAGCCCGCAGTCGCAGCGCTCGGAGCCGAAGAGGTCTCCGGTCAGGCACTGGCTGTGGACGCGCACCAGCGTCGCCTCGTCAGGGCGGATGTTGCCCCGCACCAGCGCCAGGTGCTCCTCGCCGGTGAGCTGCGAGCGGTAGGCGTGCACCCGCAGGTCGCCCCACGGCGTCGGCATCACCGGCGACGCCACCCGCTCGACCAGGCTCTCGTGGCGCAGTCGGTAGCGGATGAGGTCGGAGACGGCCACCATCCGCAGCCCGTGTCGCTCCGCGAAACGCGCCAGGTCGGGCACCCGCGCCATCGAGCCGTCCTCGTTCATGATCTCGCAGATCACCGCCGCCGGCGTGAGGCCGGCAAGCGTCGCGAGATCCACCGACGCCTCCGTCTGGCCGGCCCGCTTGAGCACGCCGCCCTTCTTGGCGCGCAAGGGAAACACGTGCCCAGGCCGCACCAGGTCATCCGGCCGCGTCAGCGGATCGATCGCGACCCGCACCGTGGCGGCACGGTCGGCGGCGGAGATCCCCGTGGTCACCTTGCCGCGCGCCTCGATCGACACCGTGAACGCAGTGCCGTAGGTCGAGGTGTTGCGCTCCACCATCAACGGCAGCCCCAGCGCATCGCACCGATCCTCGGTGAGCGCCAGGCAGATCAACCCGCGGCCGTGAGTGGCCATGAAGTTGATCGCCGCCGGCGTCGCGTTCTCCGCCGCGATCGCCAGGTCGCCCTCGTTCTCGCGGTCCTCGTCGTCGACGACGATCACGAACCGCCCCGCGCGCAGCTCCGCCAACGCCTCATCTACGGAGGCGAAACCACCCGCCCGGCGCGCCAAGGGCTCGCTCATGGGAGAGCAAGCTTAGCAGTGACGCCGCACCGCGGCGTCGTCAAAACGCGTTGCCGAAGCTCACCAGCACGGCGCTCTTCGACTCGCCGCGCTCGCGGTCGAGCTTCCAGCCGACCTCGACGCGCAGAGGGCCGATGGGGGTGAGGTAGCGCACGCCGAGGCCGGCGCCGGGCTTGATGTCCTGGAAGTCCATGTCGCGCCAGTCGGCCCAGACGTTGCCGGCGTCGACGAAGACGGTGCCGCCGAGGCCGCCGATCAGCGGGAAGCGGTAGTCGACGTTGAGCAGCGCCAGGCCCTTGCCCCCGATGGGCTTGCCGTCGAGCAGGGTCTCGCCGGGGATGCCCAGCTCGTCGCGGCCGTAGGCGCGGTGGGTGGTGCGGCGACCGGCGAAGAAGCGCTCTGCGATCGACACCGGCTGGTTGCCGAGCGGCTCGATGCCGCCGGCGCGCACGCTCGCCGCCAGCACGCCGAGCTTGCGCAGGTCCCAGTAGTGCACCAGCTGGCCGAAGAGCTCGAAGAAGTGCTCGTCGGCGATGCCGCTCGCCGGGATGGCGTACTTGGCCTGCGCGATCAGCTGGCTGCCGCGGTGGGGGTCGATGGGGTCGTCGCGCTCGTCCCACACCACGCGCGGGACCAGCGAGAGGATCTTGATGTCCTGGAAGGCCCGCTGCTCGTTGAGCGGCAGCTCGGAGAGGTCGAGGCGCTCGTCCCCGGGCCCGAGCTCCACCTGCCGGTAGTCGGTGAACAGGCTGAAGCGCAGCCGGTTGCGCCCGCGTGCGAGCTCGGCCTGCGCGCCGCGCTGCTCGACGTGGAAGGTGGGCCGCCGCTCGGACTCCTGGTAGAGCAGGTAGTTGATCGAGCCCGGCCACTTGCCGCCCCAGTAGGGCTGCTCGAGCAGTAGCCGGAAGCGCTGCGTGCGCTGCGAGGCGCGGGCGTCGAATTGGAAGTGCAGCGCGCGGCCGAGGAGGTTGCCGTGCGAGTAGCTGGTGAGCCCGCCGAACCCCTCCTCCGAGTCGTAGCCGACGCCGTAGGCGACGCGCTGGTTCCTCCCCTCCTCGACCTCGATCACCACGTCGCGCTCGCGGACGCTGTCGGAGGAGGGCGCGAGCGTCACGTCGACGCGCGAAAAGATGCCCACGCGGTAGAGGTTGCGCTGCACCTCGAGCAGCCGCCGGCGCGAGATCGGCTCGCCGCGCACGACACCGGCGAGCATGCGCACGACGCCGACGTCGGTGTGGCGGTTGCCGCGCACGATGAGGTTGGCGGCGAGCTGCTGCGGCCCCTCCATCACCCGCAGCGTGACGTCCACCAGCGTGTGGTCCTCGTTCCAGTCGGTGGTGGCCGAGACCTGCGCGTAGGGGTAGCCCTCGCCCTCGTAACGGCCGCGCACGAGGTCGAGCGTTTCGTCGAGCAGACGCGGGTGGAACGGGCCGCCCGATTGGAGAGGCAGCGCCTTGCGCAACGCCCCAACGTCGAGCGATTTGACGCCGTCGATCGTGAGGTCGACGACGCGCGTACGCGGGCCCTCGACGATGGGGATGGTGAGCGCAAGCCCGCCCTCGCCCGCCTCCGTTACCTCGGGCGGCCCCACCTTCGCCTGCGTCCACCCCGAGAGCGCGTAGTACGAGCGCACGTTGTCGAGGTCCGCCTCCAGCACCTCGTCGACGAGTTTGCCGCTGCCCGCGACCAGCAGTCGCTTCTCGCCGGTGGTCATCAGCGTTTGCAGCTGCGAGGCGGGCACGCCCTCGTTGCCGGCGAAGCGCACCTCGCGCAGCGTGTACTCGGGGCCGGGCTTGACGACCAGCGTCAAGTCGATGTCCTCGCCTTGCCGCTCTTCACGGTGCTCGACGTGCACGCGGTAATGGCCGCGCTCCTGGTACCAGCGGGTGATGCGGGCGACGGCCTGCAGCACCACCGCCTCGTCGTAGCCCTGGTCGCCGAGGAACGGCAGCAGGTCCTTGCGGCGCAGCGTGGCGAGCTCGGCGCCTTCGACGCGCACCGTCAGCTTGCCGTGCGTCTCGACGCGGTAGGCGAGGTCGACGAGGTGGTCGCCGGGGTCGTAGCGCTCGGAGAGCAGCTCCACTTCGGCCTGCCGGTAGCCCTGCTCGTGGAGCCAGCGCCGCAGCCGCTCGGCGTCGTCGCGCACCGTCGACTGGCGGTAGCTCTCGCCTGGTCGCGCGCGCAGCGCGGCGACGAGCCGTGCCGGCGCGAAGGGGCCGAGCGCGCCGTCGATGGCCACCTGGCCGATGTTCGCGCGCGGACCAGCGGCGACGGCGAAGGCGACCCTGGCGCGCTTGCGGGCGGCGTCCAGCGACACCCGAGTGCGGGCGGTGGCGTCGAAGTAGCCCTCGGCGCGGTAGCGGTCGAGCAGGCGGAAGACGCTGCGCACGACGCGATCCTCGATCAGCGGCTCGCCTTCCTTGACCTGCAGCTCGCGGCGCAGGGTCTCGTTGCTCAGGGCGCGATCCTCGCCGGTGATCTCGACCGACTCGACGAGGACGTTGGTCCAGATGGCCGCCATCACCACCACGCCGGTGCCTGCCCCGTCAGGGCGCGTCCAGATCTCCGCTTCGGCGGCGAGGCCGCTGGCCTCGAGGTTGCGCAGCGTGCGGCGCACCTCGCGCTCGTCATACGGCGCGCCGATCTG
>DATNCU010000555.1:0-2720 GCA_035607145.1 Thermoanaerobaculia bacterium | reverse complement strand
CCTCGGTTTGGGATCGGCCCTCGCTCCTCGCGGCGATCGAAGAGGGGGATGGGCGGGGGCGCCCCATGCCCCTTGAGGGGCAGGGGGACGGGGGGTTAGGGGTGGAATCAAACCAGCGGGTGGGGGTTGGGCGGGCGGGGGCAGCGCGCTCCGCGCGCGGGGTGGCCTACTCAGAAACCTTTTACCCACGGCTCCATTTCGGCTGGAGCGACCTCGCCGCCGCCGTCGACGGCCGCTTCCACCTCGTCATGGGCCCGCACCCCGAGCTCTACGACCTCGCCGCCGACCCCGCCGAGCGCCGCAACCTCCTTCCCGGCGAGCGCCGCGCCTTCGCCGCTCTACGCGCCGAGGTCGAGCGCCACGACCGCCGCCTGCGCCCGCCCGCCGACGTCGACCCCGAATCGCGCCAGGCGATGGCGGCGCTCGGCTACGTCGGCACCGGCACGGCCGCGCTCGAGGGACCGCTGCCCGATCCGCGAGAGCACCTCGGCGAGCTCCGCAACCTCAAGGAAGGCTTCGTCCAGCTCAGCCGCAAGGACCCGGCGGCGGCCGCCGCGGCCTTCCGCCGCGTCGTCGGCGAGAACCCCGGCATGGTCGACGCCTGGGAGTTCCTCGGCCACGCGCTCGAACGGCTCGAGCGCCCCGACGAGGCGCTCGCCGCATACCAGGAGGCGCTTCGTCGCTCCGGCGGCTCGCCCCACGTGGCGATGTCTGCGGCCTCGCTGCTTCTCTCCCAAGGCCGCATCGCCGAAGCGGAGGAGCACGCGAAGCTCGCGCTCGCCGCGCACCCGTCGTTCGCGCACGGCGTGCTGGCGCAAGCCGCCGTGGAGCGCCACGACCTCGACGCCGCGGAGCGCGAGGCGAAGCTCGCGGCGGCGGCGGGCCAAAAAGGAACTCAATCAGGCAGCACGGACCGTGTTGGCCCGCCGCTCACCCTCGCCATGGTGCAGCACGCCCGCGGCCGCTACGAAGAGGCGCTCGCCACCGCCGACGGCGCGCTGGCGGCGTGGCAGGCACGCCAAGCCCGCGACCCCGACCTCGTGCGCGGCGGCTTCCTGCTGCGCGGCCGCATCCTCGCCGACCTCGGCCGCACCGCGGAGGCGGAGGCCGCGTTCCGCCGCGAGATGGAGCTGTTCCCCGCCGATCCGCCGGCGTACACCAACCTGGCGCTGCTCTACGCGCTGACCGGCCGCGGCGACCGCGTGGCACCGGTACTGCGCACGCTCATCGAAGGCCATCCTTCGCCGCGCGCCTACGCCGAGGTGGCGAAGACGCTGCGCGTGATGAAGCTCGGCGCGCAAGCCGAGCAGGTGCTGGCGCAGGGTCGGCGGCGGTATCCCGCCAACGCCGAGCTGCGCGCTGGCGCCGGCTGACTCTCGCTCCCCGCTCCCTCAAAAAAGAGTGGCAGAGCCGGATCGGGGGAGACCCGGCCCTGCCCAGGAGGGAGGGGATGCGGAGCCTGGCCTACGGACAGCTGGCGAAGGCGTCGACGTCACGCACGACGCCGGCAGCCTTGCCGGCGGGGTTGAAGAAGGTCCAGGTGCGACCGGTCTGCGTGTCGCGCACCGCTACCGCGAGCTCGGCGTCGGTGACCGCGGCGAGCTGCACCCAGTAGTGGCCGTTGTCGGCGCAGCCGTCGACCACCTTGAGCATCAGCTCGGCGTCGCCTGAAGGCGCGAGCGCGAAGAGCCCCGACCGCGCGCCGGCAACCGACTCGGCGCGCGCGGCCGCCCGCGGCGAATCGCCCTCACCACGCCGCGAGACGACCTTCGCTTCGAAGCGCCCGCCGGCGAGGCAGAGCGCGTGCGCTCCCGCGGCGCACGGTCCGATGGCACCGTCGGTGGCGGCGGCGGCGACCTCCGAGTACTCCGACAGGCCCTCGGCAGACTCGGCGCGCAGCCGGTACTGGAAGGCGGCGCCGCTCGGCAACCCGGCGTCGACGTACTCGCCGGCGCCCGCCGGCAACACCGCGACCTCGCGGAAGTCTCCTTCGCCGCCGCGCCGCTCGACGTGCATCGTCTTGGCGGCGCCGGCGTCGACCGCCCAGCTGACGCGCACCTCGCGCGCCGACTGCCCGCTCGCCTTCACGCCCGCCGGTGCCAGGAGCGCCGAGCTGGGACAGCCTTCGTCGTCGTCGATGGTCACCGTCGCGCTGCTGGTGCCGAGGGTCGCGCCGCCGGTGGGCTTGGAGAGCGACACGACGAACGATTCGTCGGGCTCCGTCAAAGTGTCGTTCTTGATCGGCACCGAGAAGGTCTTGGCGCCGGCGTCGCCGGGGTTCCAGGTGAGCACCGCGGTCTTGGGCAGGAAGTCCTTACCCTTCGCTGCGCTGCCGCCGGCGGCCGCGATCTTCGCCGTCACCTTGCCGTCGGAGCCGCCGGTGCGGTCGATGGTGATCGACACCGAGCCGGCGTTCTCGGCGACGATGTAGGCGCCGGGGTTGATCGATATCGTGCCGGGGCCCGAGCCGGGCCCCTCACCCTCGGTCTCGCGCACCACCACCGTGCCGTGCATGCCGCCGGTCGGGCTGCCGTGCACCTGGCAGTGGTAGCCGTAGGTGCCGGCGGTGGTGAAGGTGCGCTGGAAAGTCCCTTGCGACACCGGTTGCCCGCTGCTGAACGAGCCGTCGTCGGCCTTCAAATTGTGCGAGGTGCCGGCGGTGTTCCACGTCCAGCACACCGGCTGCCCGCGGTCGATGGTGATGGTGCCCGGCGAGAAGA
>DATNCU010000551.1:0-2670 GCA_035607145.1 Thermoanaerobaculia bacterium | reverse complement strand
CATCGTCGTGTGCGAGTCGGTGCCGACGAGGGTGTCGGGGTACGCCCACAGCACGCCGTCCTGGGTCTCGCTCATCACCACCCGCGCCAGGTACTCGAGGTTGACCTGGTGGACGATGCCGGTGTCGGGCGGCACGACGCGGAAGTTGTGGAAGGCGTCCTGCCCCCAGCGCAGGAAGGCGTAGCGCTCGCGGTTGCGCTCGAGCTCGCGCTCGGCGTTGAGCAGGAAGGCGGCCTGGCTGCCGTACTCGTCGACCTGTACCGAGTGATCGATCACCAGCTCGACGGGTTGCAGCGGGTTGATGCGCTTGGCATCGCCGCCGAGCTTCTGCATCGCGTCGCGCATCGCCGCGAGGTCGACGACGGCGGGGACGCCGGTGAAGTCCTGCAACAACACGCGCGCCGGCATGAAGGCGATCTCGCGCGAAGGGATCGCCTTCGGCTGCCATTCGAGGAGCGCCGCGATGCCCTCGGCGGTGACGCCGGGCTCCCCCTGACGGCGCAGCAGGTTTTCGAGCAAGATGCGCAGCGAGTACGGGAGGCGCGAGAGCCGCTGCCCCGCCTTGGCCGCGGCGGCGAGCGGGGCGATGCGATATTCACGGCCGCCGACGCGGAGCGTCTCGGCGGTGGTGCTGCGATCCATGATCGGGTGTCCTCCTGAAACGGGGATGGGAGCGAGCGGGCGATCCTGCGAGAGGGCATTCTAGTGCACCGGCCCGCTGCGGGCCGGCGACGCCGGCGACGACGAGGGCCGGCGGTAAGATCCCGGCGATGGCAGATTCCGAGGCGGAGCTGCAGGCGCCCCTGCTGCTCATCGCCATGCCGCAGATCCTCGACCCCTTCTTCCACCGCAGCGTGGTGCTCCTCGTGCACCACGACGCCGAGGGGAGCCTCGGCTTCATCATCAACCGCCCCACCGCCATCTCGGTGTCGGAGATCCTCTCCGGCATGGAGATCGAGTGGAACGGCGAGACCGACGTGGTGGCGCACTTCGGCGGCCCGGTGCAGCCGCAGCTCGGCACCGTGCTCTTCCACCCCACCGGCGGCAACGGCGAGGACCCGGCGGCGTCGGCGGAGGTGATCCCCGGCGTGGCGCTGACGCAGCACGTCGGCACGCTCTCGCACCTGGCGGTGGCGCCGCCCTCGCGATTCCGGCTGCTGCTCGGCTACGCCGGCTGGGGCGCCGGGCAGCTGGTCGAGGAGATCCTGCGCAACGACTGGCTGACGGCGCCGGCGGCGGAGGGGCTGGTCTTCGCGCGCGACACCGACGAGGTCTGGCGACAGGCGCTCGAGTCGGTGGGCGTCGATCCGGGCGCGCTGCCCTCGTGGAGCCCGGAGAGCGGCGACGAGGGGGCGAATTGAGCGGTTGGTGGTGGGCGAGCCGCGAGCGATGACCGTCGAAGCCGCCGCCGACGTCGATCCCATCGCCGCCTTCCTGCGGCTGTTCGCGGAAGCGCGCGAGCGCGAGACCTCCGACCACACCGCCGCCGCGCTCGCCACCGCCGACGCCGAGGGCCGCCCCTCGGTGCGCATCGTGCTCGTCAAGCTCGTCGACGAACGCGGCTTCCGCTTCTTCACCAACCTCGGCAGCAGGAAGGCGCGCGAGCTCGACGAGAACCCGCGCGCTGCGCTCTGCTTCCACTGGCCGGTGCTGGCGCGCCAGGTGCGCGTCGAGGGCGCCGTCGAGCCGCTGCCGGCGGCGGAGTCCGACGCCTACTTCGCGAGCCGCGGCCGCGACAGCCAGATCGGCGCCTGGGCATCGCGGCAGAGCGCGCCGCTCGCCGCGCGCGAGCTGCTCGAGGAGCGCTGCGCGCGCGTCGGCGAACGCTACGCCGGCGCGCCGGTGCCGCGGCCGCCGTTCTGGGGCGGCTACTTGCTGGTGCCCGAGCGCATCGAGCTGTGGAGCGGCCGCGAGCACCGCCTGCACGACCGCGAGCTCTACCGGCGCGTCGGCGCCGGCTGGAACGTGGAACGGTTGTACCCCTAAAGATGCGCGAGCAGCACCACCATTCGGCGGGAGGCCTGGTGGTCCGCGGCGGCGAGGTGCTGCTCATCGCTCCTCGCGCCGGCCGCTGGCAGCTGCCCAAGGGGCATGTCGAGCCGGGCGAGGCGCCGCCGGAAGCGGCGGTGCGCGAGGTGCGCGAGGAGACCGGCGTGTGGGCGCGCGTGCTCACCCCGCTGCCCAGCATCGACTACACCTACGAGGTCGAAGGGCGCGTGCGCATCCACAAGCGCGTCGACTACTACCTGATGGCCTACCTCGACGGCAGCGAGCGCGACTGCGATCCACGCGAGGTGTTGGCCGCGCAGTGGTATCCGTGGGAAGAGGCGTTGACGCGGCTCTCGTTCGACAACGAGCGTGAGGTGGTCCGCACCGCGCAGCGCCTGGCGCTCGCCGAGGCGGAGGACGCGTGACGGTGGCGCAAGAGCGACGCGTCGCGGCGATCACCGGCGGCAGCTCCGGCATCGGTGCCGCGACTGCCCGCGCCCTCGCGGCGTCCGGCTACGAGCTGGTGCTCGGGGCCCGCCGGCTCGACCGGCTGAAGGAAGTGGCGGAGCCGCTCGGCGCGCAGGCGTTGCCGCTCGACGTCACCGACCTCGCGAGCGTCGAGGCCTTCGCCGCCTCCATCCCGCGCCTCGACGTGCTGGTCGCCAACGCCGGCAAGGCCCT
>DATNCU010000547.1:0-2052 GCA_035607145.1 Thermoanaerobaculia bacterium | reverse complement strand
GCGCACCGACACATGGACGCCGTCGAAGGGTCCCGGCTGCGCCTTGACCTCGGGTGCCGGCGCCGCGTCGACGGTAGCGATCGGCGGCTCGGGCGTGAGGCGCCTCAACCTAGCCGCCTCATGTGCGTTCCCGCAGCAGCTCGAGGATCTCGTCGGGCTTCTGCAGCCCGAGCAGGCGCTCGACGCGCCCGTCGGTCTTCACCCAGCGCGAGATGGCGGCGAGCGACTGCAGGTGCTCGGCGGGCGACCGGCTGGGTGACACCACGACGAAGAACAGCCGCACTGGCTGCCCGTCGGCGGCGCCGAAGTCGACGCCGCCGGGCGCCAGGCCGACGGCGAGCGCCACGTGCGCGAGGCCGTCGAGCTTGCAATGCGGGATGGCGATGCCGCGGCCGATGGCGGTCGAGCCGAGCTGCTCGCGTTCCCACAGCCGTTGGAAAAGCGTCTCGGAATCGCCGACCACTCCCGCCGCCGCCAGCCGGCCGGCGATCTCGCGCAGCAAACCGGCGGCGTCGGTCGCGGCGAGCCCCGGGAAGATCAGGTGGGGATCGGTGAGCGTCTCGAGCGTCGTGGGCAATGCGGTCGGCACCTCAATCGTGGATCGAAGCGCGGGCCGGGAGGGGGCGCCCCCTGCCCCTAGAGGGGCAGGGGGACGGGGGGTCAGGGGTGGGATGCATCACAGCTCCGGCGCGATCAGCCCGTAGTTCTCGTCGCGGCGCTTGTAGAGCACGCTCAGCCGGTCGGTGTCCGCGTCGCGGAAGACGATGACCTCCTGCGCGCTCCCCTCGAGCGCCATCGCCGCCTCCTCGATGCTCATCGGCTTGATCTGCAGCCGCCCCGTCTCGACGACGCGGGGCTGGCGGCCGCTGCCGGGCGCCACGCTGTCGCGCTCGATCACCTCCACCGGCCAGTGGTTGCCGTTGATCTCGGCCCGTTGCGCCCGCCGGCGCCGCTCCTTGTTCTTCTTGCGCGCGCGCTCGGCCTGGGTCTCCACCTTGTCGACGGCGAGGTTCACCGCGTCGAGCATCTGGCCGGCGGTCTCCTTGGCCACCAGCGCGCCGAAGCGGTCGTTGACCTGCACCTCGGCGACGAAGTGGTGTTTCTCCCGCTCCAGGGTGACGCGGGCCTCGGCAGCCTCGGGGTCGGCGAGGAACTTGGCGAGCTTCCTCAGCTTCTCCTCGACGTAGCGCTTGGTGGCGTCGTCGACCGCGTAATTGCGCGCGAAGTACTCGATCTTCATGCTCGCCGGCCCTCCACTGCCATGGACGCCGGCGGCGGCGCTAGTCGTTCGAGTCGCCGGTGTCTCTTTCGAAAGCTCAGAAGATCTGCCTGCGGTCCGTCGACGAGGGGATGCCCAGCTCGTCGCGGTACTTGGCAACCGTCCGGCGGGCGATCTGGATCCCCTCCTTGTGCAGCAGGCGGGCCAGAGCGCTGTCGGACAGCGGCCGTTTGGCGTCCTCGGACTGGATCAGCTGCTGGATCTTGCGCTTGACGGTGAGCGACGAGATGTCTTCCCCGTAGTCGCGGTCGATGCCGCTGTGGAAGAAGAACTTCATCGGGAAGAGTCCGCGCGGCGTGTGGATGTACTTGTTCGACACCACGCGCGACACCGTCGACTCGTGCATGCCGATGTCCTCGGCGACGTCGCGCAGCACCATCGGCCGCAGGTGCTCGATGCCGTGGTCGAGGAACGAGCGCTGCTGGCGGACGATCGAATTGGCGACCTTGTAGATGGTGCGCTGGCGCTGGTCGAGGCTCTTGATCAGCCATACCGCCGAGCGCATCTTGTCGCGCAGGAACTGGTGCGCCTCGGCTTCGCGGCCGTTGCTCTTCATCTCCTGCAGCATGCGGCGGTAGGCCCGGCTGACCCGCAGCCGCGGCAGGCCGTCGTCGTTCAATTGGATGACGTACTCCTCGCCGACGCGGCGGACGAAGACGTCGGGCTCGATGTAGTGAGGCCGGTCGGTGTTGAACTTGCGGCCCGGATGGATCTCCAGGGCGCGCACCAGCTCGACCGCCTCCTCGAGCTCGGCCAGCTCGATGCCGAGCTTC
>DATNCU010000544.1:0-2919 GCA_035607145.1 Thermoanaerobaculia bacterium | reverse complement strand
GCCGCCGGAAGCGGCGAAGCTGCCGCGGCTCGGCGGCCTTCTCGATCCGCGGCTCGAGACGGTGGTGGCGCTCCACCCCGACCTCGCGGTGCTGTTGCCCAGCGAGCGGGAGCTGGGCGAGCGGCTGACCGCGCTCGGTATCGATGTGTTGGTGGTGCCGCACGAGACGGTGGACGACGTGGCGCGCGCGGCGCGGGCGGTAGCGGCGCGGGCCGGCGTGGCGGCGGCGGGCGAGAGGCTCGCGCGCTCGCTGGAGCGCGAGCTTGCGCCGATGGCGTTGCCCGCGCGGGTCGGACATCCCAAGGTGCTGCTGGTGGCCGAGCGCGAGCGCGGGCAGCTTGCGCAGTTGTTGCTCGCCGGGCCGGGCACTTTTCTCGACGAGCTGTTGCGGCGGCTCGGCGGTACGAACGCGGCTGCTGACGCGCCGCTCGCCTGGCCGCAGGTGTCGCTCGAGGAGGTGGTGGCGCGGCGGCCGGACGTGATCGTCGAGCTGCAGCCGCGGGCTCTTTCGGCGGCGGAGGCCGCGGCGTTGCGCGCCGACTGGCGGCGCGTGCCGGGCTTGCCGGCGGGCGCCGTCAAGGTGACGGTGGTGGCGGGCGACTGGGCGCTGGTGCCGGGGCCGCGGCTGCCCATCCTCTACCGCGAGCTGCGGCGCGCGCTGCTCGCGGCGTCGACACCGTGAGTGCCGGTGGCCGTACGCGACAATTGCGTGGAGGCGCTCGTCGATGAAGGCGTCGCCGCCGCGAGTGCCGGGTGTCGGACGCGACATGCGTGGACAATGCGCCTGTCGATGAAGACTCATCGATGAGCGACACCGCCGAGCGGCGCGCGCCGAGTCCGTCACCGCTCCTCGCAGCTCGCGGGCTGCTCCGTCGCGAGAACGGCCGCACGGTTCTCGGCCCTCTCGATCTCGACCTCTCCGCCGGCGAGTCGGTGGCGATCGTCGGGCCCAATGGGGCCGGCAAGACGACGCTGCTGCGGTTCCTCGCCGGCGTGTTGGCGCCGAGCGGCGGCGCGGTGAGGCTCGACGGCCGCGAGCTCGCCGCGATGCCGCGCCGCGAGGTGGCGCGGCGGCTCGTCTATCTGCCGCAGCACCCGCCGGTGGAGGTGCCGCTCACCGTCGAGCGCTACCTGTTGCTCGCCCGCTTCCCGCACCGCGCTGGCTGGAGCGGGCCATCGGGCGCCGACGGCGACGCCGTGGACGCGGCGCTTGCGGCCACCGATCTCGAAGCGCTGCGGTCGCGTCCGCTGGCGGCGCTCTCCGGCGGCGAGCGGCAGTTGGTGCAGCTCGCCGGGGCGCTGGTGCAAGGTGGCGACACCTGGCTGGTCGACGAGCCGACTGCCCACCTCGACCCGGCGCACCAGCGGCGCGTGGCTCGGCTGCTCGCCGAGCTGCACGGCTCATCGCAAGCGGGCCCGCGCACGCTGGTGCTCGCCACTCACGATCTCAACCTCGCGGCCGTGCTGGCGCCGCGCGTCGTCGCACTGGTGCGCGGTGAGGTCGCCGCCGATGGCGCGACGGACGAGGTGCTGGCGCCGGAACGGCTGGAGGCCCTCTACGGTGCCCCTTTCCGTGCCGCCGGCGTCGGCCCCGAGCGGCGGCTGTGGATCGAGCTGTGAGCGATCGAGCTGTGAGCGATCCAGCCACGAACGCGCGAACCGCGACCGCCGCGAACGCGGGTCGCGACGCCGTCACCGGCGCCGCCGGCGAGCAACGCGGCATGCGTCGCAGCGTGAGCCGCGTGCGGCGTGCGCTGTTGTTCCTCGCGCTGCTCTGGCTGGCGGTGGCGCTGCTGGCGCCGCTGGTCGGCAGCCGCCCACTGTCGCTCTCCGCGGTGCTGCACGGCGATCCCGCGGCGGCCGCCATCTTCTGGCAGCTGCGGTTGCCGCGCGTGCTGCTGGCGCTGCTCGCCGGCGGCCTGCTGGCGCTCTCCGGTCTCTCGCTGCAGACGCTGTTCGGCAACGCGCTTGCCGAGCCCTACACGCTCGGCGTGGCGAGCGGCGCCTCGCTCGGCGCGGCGCTGGTGTTCACCTTCGCGCCCCGCGTGGCGTCGTTGGGCTTGCCGCTCGCGGCGCTTGCCGCCTTCGCCGGCGCCCTCGCCGCCACCGCGGTGGTGGTGGCGCTCGGCCGCGCGCGCGACGCCGCTCCCGCCGGGGGAAGCGGCGCCGGGCTGCTGCTCGCCGGCGTCGCGGTGGCGCTGCTCTGCCAGGCGGCGATCCTGCTGCTGCAGTACCTCACCGACGCCGCCGGCACGCTGCGCATGGTGCGCTGGATGATGGGCGGGCTCGCGGTGGTCGGCTGGCGCGAGCCGCTGTGGCTGCTGCCGTGGCTGCTCGCGACGCTCGCCGCACACGCCGCGCGACGCTGGGACCTCGACCTGCTGCTCGCCGGCGAGGAGGTGGCGGCGAGCCGCGGCGTCGCCGTGGCGCGGCTGCGTCTCGCGCTGCTCGTCGTCGATTCGCTGGCGGTGGCGGCTCTGGTGTCGGTGGTCGGGCCCGTGGGCTTCGTCGGGCTGATGGTGCCGCACATGCTGCGCCGCCTCGTCGGCGCCGAGCACGGCGCGCTGGTGCCCGCCTGCGTGCTTGGTGGCGGCGCCTTCCTCGCCCTCTGCGACGCCGGCGCGCGCACGGCGCTCGCGCCCGCGGAGCTGCCGGTGGGCGTCGTCACCGCGCTGCTCGGCGGGCCGTTCTTCCTCTGGCTGCTTCGTCGCGGCGTCCGGTAATTTCGTCCGCCGGCCAGCGCATAAGATCGCCGGCATGCTGCTCTACCGCTTGGGACCGGAAGGCTTCTGGGCCGCCGGCGAGGACGAGGCCTCGCTGCGCCTGCTCTACAGCGACCCGTTGGAGGTCGCGATCGCCGATTGGGAATTCGGCAACGGCGTCGATCCCGCGCGCCTCCACGCGCTGTCACCTGTCGCG
>DATNCU010000531.1:0-6126 GCA_035607145.1 Thermoanaerobaculia bacterium | reverse complement strand
GTGGTCAACCCCGGGGGCACGATGCGCATGGGGCGCGCGAGTGCGGCGCCTTCCGCGGCGCGCTCCGCCGCGGCGTCGGTGCCGCGCGTCCTCACCAGCGCGGTCACTGCGGAGGCGCCGCGGTCGCGGCGGGGGTCGCCGCTGGTGTGGGGGCTGGTGGCGGCTGTGGCGATCGCGGCCGCGGTGTTGCTGGTGCCGCGCCAGTGGCTTACGGGCGGCAAGGCCGCGTCACCGCTGGCCGCACCGACTCTCTCCGCGGGTACGGTTGACTCCTCCGGGGGCGGAACGGCGGACGGCGGAACTGCGAGCGCGCCGGGCGCCGCCGGCTCCACCAATGCTGCCGGTGCCACCGATGCCTCGGCACCCACAACGGCGGCTCCAGTGCCAGCCGCCGCATTGCCGCCGGCTCGCTCCGATGGGACCGCGAGCGAAACCGCCCCGCCCGAGACTCGCGAGGTCACGCCGCTGGAGCCGCCGGCTCTGGGGCTGCCGGGTGCCGCGCCCGGCCGCGATCTGGCGCGGCGCGCGTTGTCGGCGCTGCGCCGCCCGTCGCACCGGCCCACGCGCGATGAGCTGTTGCAGGCAATCGCCGCCACCGACGCTGCGCAGCGCGACCCATTGCGCCGCGCACTGCTGCTGGCAGCGAACTCCTGGGCGCGCGGCGGCCTTGCCTATCTCGACGGCCAGGGCGCCGAGGCCGACGAGCGCCGCCGCGAGCTGGCCCGCCTCGCCGCGCCTTGGGGGATCGCCTGGCCGGCGGCGGCGTTCGACGGCGCCGCGCCATGGCAGGTGGCCGCCTTTTACGCCGATGCGCGTCGCGAGCTCGACGGCCTCGTGCGCCCGATGTTGCCGAGCGACGACCTCCGCGTCGCCTTGGCTGCGGCCTACTCGGCGCACCTCGACGGCGAGCACCGCGCCGCCAGGCAGTTTCTCGACGAGGCCAAGTTGGCGGCGAGCGATGGGAAGGGCCGAGCGCTCGCTGCACAGTTCCTCGTCGCCGAGGCGATCGAAGCGCACGACGAGCCCGCCGCACGACGCTGGCTGCCCGACGCGCTCGACGGCGGCCGGGCGCCCCTCGCGCGCCAGTTCCTCGTCGAGATCAAGGCGCTCGCCGGCGAGACCACCGGTCCGGTCGCCGTTGCGGCGCTGCACAACGAGATCTGCCAGCTGGTGCCCGGCTACTGCGGCGCCCTGGCGCGGCCGCTCGACGAGCCGGTGCAGCGGCCGGCGAACCAGGACCGCTTCGGTCGACGGGGGCGGTTCGGCGGCCAGAGGCCGCTGGGGCCGCGGCCGCGACCCACCGGCGGTTGAGCTCGGCCGCATGACCGCAGAGTCGCTGCTCGCTGCCGTGTGCCTGTCGGCGCGCGCACGCGCTCGCGCGAGCTAGGCTCAGCTCACCGTGCTCCGCGATCTCCACGTCCGCAACCTGGCGGTGCTCGCCGAGGCGAGCGTCGACTTCGGCCCGGGCCTCAACGTGCTCTCCGGCGAGACCGGCGCCGGCAAGTCGATCGTCGTCGACTCGCTGGCGCTGCTCGCCGGCGGCCGCGCCTCGGCCGAGCTGATCCGCACCGGCGCCGACACGCTGACCGTTACCGGCAGCTTCGCGCCAGCGGGCGAGGCGTGGAGGCGTGTGCTCGCCGACGCCGGCATCGAGGCCACGGGCTCGGAGCTGGTGGTGCGTCGCGAGGTGTCGCGCGAAGGCCGCAACCGCGTCTTCGTCGACGACCAGCCGGCCACCGTGCGCCTGCTTGCCGACCTCGCGCCGCACCTGCTCGCCATCCACGGCCAGCGTGACGAGCTCGGGCTCGCCGACCCCGAGCTGCAGCGCGGCTGGCTCGACAGGAGCGGTGGCGCCGAGGCCGAGCCGCTGCGCACTCGCACCACCGCGGCGTGGGAGCGCTACCGCGCGGTCGCCGAACGACTCGAGCGTGCCACCGGCGACGAGCGCGCCCGCCGCGATCGGCTCGAGACGCTGCGCTTCCAGCTCGGCGAGCTCGATGCCGCGCACCTCGTCGTCGGCGAGGAGGGCGCCCTGCGGGCCGAGCGCGGCGTATTACGCCACGCCGAGGCGATCCTGCGCGGCCTCGCTGGCGCCTCGACGCATCTCACCGATGACGACGGCGCCGCCACCGAGCGGCTGCGGCGCGCGGCGGCGTCACTCGAGGAAGTGAGGGAGTGGGAGCCGCGGGCGGCGGGTTGGGCGCGCGAGCTCGAGGAGCTGCGCATCCGTCTCGACGACGTGGCGTTGGGAGTGAGCCGGCGCGCCGGCGAGGTGGAGGCGGACCCCGCGCGCCTCGACGCGGTCGAAGAGCGCCTCGCCGGCCTCGAGCGCCTGTTCCGCAAGTACGGCGAGAGCTCCGAAGTGATGCTGGAACGCCGCGCAGCGATCGCCGCGGAGATCGCCGAGCTCGACACCGACGAGGCGGGTCGCGCGGCTCTCGAACGGCAGGTGGCGGAGGCGCTCGCCGCCTACCGCGCCGCCGCGGGCGAGCTCTCAGCCTCGCGTTACCGCTGGGGCGCCGCGCTCGCCAAAGCGATCGCCAAGGAGCTGGGCGACCTCGCGCTGCCCAAGGCGCGGCTCGCCGTCGAACTGGGCACTCGGCGCCGTGCCGGAGGCGCGGTGTTGGTCGACGGTGAGGCGGTGGAGGCGGGCGCCCTGGGCTGGGACGTCGTCACCTTCACCTTCGCCCCCAACCCCGGCGAAGAGCCGCGCCCGCTCGCCCGCATCGCCTCCGGCGGCGAGCTGGCGCGCGTCTACCTGGCGCTGCAGCTCGCGGTGCGCGGCACCGGACGCGCGAGCGGCGCTACCATGGTCTTCGACGAGGTCGACGCCGGCATCGGCGGCCGCGAAGCCGCCGCCGTGGGCCGCAAGCTCAAGCGCCTCGCGCAGGGCGGCCAGATCCTCGCCGTCACCCACCTGCCGCAGGTGGCGAGCTTCGCCGACCACCACTTCCGCACCACCAAGCGCGTCGCCGACGGCCGCACCTTCGTCTCCCTCGAGTCCCTCGACGGCGACCGCCGCGTCGAAGAGGTCGCCCGCATGCTCGCCGGCAAGCAGGTCACCGACCTCTCCCGCGAGCATGCCCGCGAGCTCATCGCCAGCGGCGCGCGGGAGTAGAGGTCCTCATCGCACCGCCGGCAGGACTTCCCGGTTAAGTAAGTCGACCGGGTCGGCGAAGGTGGAGTGCGTGTTTCCGGTGACCACCACCATCTCCTAGCGCGGGATGATGAAGATCCACTGGTTGCGCGCCCTCGCCGCCGTGTAGATGTCGTGCTGGCTCGGTTTGCTGGGACGGTTCACCGGCAGCAGCCACCAGAGGTAGCCGTAGTCTGCCGGGTAGCCCGCGAAGGTCCAGGACGGGTGCGCTCCAATGCTGCATCAACTCCTACAGCCATGCCTCGCTGACGATCTGCTCTCAGGGCTACTCGCCTTTTCTTGAGCATCAGGTAGCCCAGCCGTGCGATGTCGGGGGCGCGCATGTTGAGACCGCCACCGGTGTGGGCCAGGTTGTCGGCAGCCCAATGTACCACCAGCTCCCTGATGCCGACCGGCTCGAAGAGCCGCTTCCGCGCGAAGAGGCGGATCGGCTGGCCGGTGGCCCGGACCAGCGCGCCGCCGAGGAGGACGGCTCCGCCCGAGTTGCGCTCCGAGCGCTCGCCGGGCGCCTCGCGCATCGGCCAGGCGAGCACGCGCAGCGTCAGCGCCTCCTTGCGCTCGTCGAGGTTGCGGAATGGGGCATAGTCGGGGAAGAAGTCAAGGACGCGCTGGTCGAGGCTCTGCAGGTGGCCCTGCTTCCAAGGCGATGCCGACGAGCAGAGACGTGATGCTCGTGCCGTCCGACTGCAGGGTATGCAGGTGCTCGGCGGAGGAGCCCTGGGAGTACTCCTCGACGACGAGGTAGCCGTTGCGGACGCCGAGCAGGCTGTCGATGTCGGATCGCGGCCGAGCGCAGCTTGTCGACGACATCAGCCAACCTGGCCGGGTTGAGCTTCTGAACTCTTCGTCGTGGCGTGTCGCTATTCGGCCCTGGGTAGTAGGTCGGCGGCTGGAGGGCCAAAGCGGGGCGGCAAGGCGAGAACGAGCACGAAGGCGAGGCGGACTCCGGCGCATGGCACAATCACGCCGCATGCCACGCGCGGCTGGGCCACGACTCCAAAGCTGCTCCATCGACGAGGCTCGGGGGACAAGATGAGTGGCGTTGAGAAAGCGGCAACACAATCCGGCCTTGCTGGAGGCGGCAACGTGTCTAGACTCGAGACGTGATCCCGATATGGCGCTTCGGCGAACCCGTGGCGCCGCTGCGCGCGCTCCTCGCCCGCAGCGGCATGCTCGCCATTCCCACCGAGTCGAGCTACGGGCTGGCGGTGGACCCGCGCAGCGCGGTCGGCGTCGAAGCGATCTATCGCGTCAAATCTCGCGAGCGCGGCAAGCCTCTGCCCGTCGTCGCGGCGGACCTCGCCCAGCTGGCGGAGCTCGGCGTCGACCTCGAAGGCGAGGCCATCCACCGCGCCTGTCGCGTATGGCCCGCCGCCTTTTCCGTCGTGGTCTCGATTGCCCAGCCGCTGCCCGCCTCCGCCGGCGAACGCACGCTGGCCGTTCGCGTTCCCGATCACGCCGAGCTGCGCACCCTGCTCGCCATGGTCGGAACGGCCCTCACCGCGACATCGGCGAATCTCAGCGGTGAACCGCCGCTCCTCGATCCCGTCCAGGTCGCGGGCTTGCTCGCGGCAGAGGACGCCATCGCCATCGACGGAGGCGTCCTTCCCGGCGGCGCGCCCTCGACCCTTGTGAAGTGGGCGGGCACCAACTGGAGCGTGCTGCGAGAGGGCCGGTTTTCACCCTCCGATGTGCCGACGAACAGACAGGGCACGGGTCTGGCTGAACGCAGACAAAGAGGTGGCGAAACAATGGCAATCTACGGAAATCTCAGCGGCAAATCTGGTGTCAACGCCTACGAATTGGGACCTGACTTCATCCGTGTAGAGTTCAAGTCCGGCGCAATTTACTTGTACACTTACGAGAGCTCCGGTCCAGCGAACGTTGAGCACATGAAGGACTTGGCAGAGAAAGGGCGCGGATTGGCTAGCTTCATCAGCCAGCATCCCGATGTGCGAGAGGGCTATGTCAGACCCTAAGCCAGTCGTAGAACGCATGACGGAGCTGCGACTTCCTGGGATGACGTAACTGCGCTAGGGAGTCAAGGGCTTAACCATCGTTCCTCCCATTGTCGAAGTAGGCGGTCAGGTGGAAGCCGTTCGAGGAGCAACCCCTCCCGGGAGGATCCTCAGCGACTCCGGCCGCCAAAGGGATTCCACGAGGCCTGTCTGAGTTCTCGGATTCACCTGTCATGAATCGAATGTCTCACCCCGACAGTCTTTTCTACAGGCGTGACTTCAGACCTAGACTTTAGTGAGCGAGACTGGCAAAGACGGTGAAGACCGGACCGGACTAGCTAGCCCGAGAACCGAAGCGTTGACATCATCTCGACAATCTCTGGAAGTTCCCCATGCTCCGCTCCCGATTGGCAAACATATGTCGCAAGACAGAAGCTCCCGTTTTGGTATAGGTACCAGGCTCTAATAAAATCATCATCCGCTCTGAAGCTTCCAGCCACCCAGCGGATCTCGCCATCACAACCAAGTACATCGAAAGGTTTACCCAAGTCGCGACTCTCAGCGAACTCGAGGAGGAACCTCTTGAGATCATCGATAGATGGTCGTGGAATCGAACCACTCTTGTAAATACCGAAAGAGAACTGCAGCGCACCCTCGCCATCGGCCCTTGCCAAAGTGAGGGGCTCGCCCTCTTTGGTTATGTCTAACCAAGACGGCTCCGCAGCAATAGTGACGGGGCCAAGACTAATTCGGTGGTTCATCTGACTTGAGCTTGCCTTCCTTTGGATCGTAGGGAAGCATCTTGGTTGGCTCAGCCCACTTGTTCCTCTGATCGGCTCTGAAGGTCTGCCGACCAGTCGGCGTGTCTGGCTTAAAGTCTCCGTAGCCGACGTTCTCTGGCCAGCTTGATCCCGGATACTGCGATGGATGCTTACCTCCAACCACTTTAACATCCTGACCTGGTCGACCGGGCCTCGTAAACTCAAACTCGGTATCGGGATATTGCGATCG
>DATNCU010000511.1:0-6430 GCA_035607145.1 Thermoanaerobaculia bacterium | reverse complement strand
CCGGGGCGACGCGGCGAAGAGCTCGCGCAGCGACGCCGCGAGCGCCTGCTGCAGCCGGCGCAGCTCCGCGGCGGGAGTGTCGGCATCCGCCGCCGCGGCGCTGGCGATCGCCTTGTCGACTCGCGCGCTCTGCTTGGCGATGGCGGCGGGCAGCGGCGCGAAGGTGCGGTTGACGAAGGCGAGCCGCCGCCGCGCTTCGTCCGTCGTCTTCTGGAGGGCAGCCAGCTCGCGCTGCGCCTCGGCCTGGAGCTCGTCGCGGCGCGCCGTCGCCGCGGCGAGCAGTGCCTCGAGCTCACGCGTCGCGGCCTGCGCCGAGCGCCCGGCCTCCGCCGCCTTGTCGGCGTCGAGCTCGCGCTCGGCACGGCCGAGCTGGGCGCGGGCGGCGGCGAGCTGGTTGGCCGCCGACTCTTGACGCGAGGCGAACGACGGCGATCCCTCACGCCAGGCTTCGCGCATCAGCGCGCTGCCCTGGAGCTCGGCGACGCGCGACGCAGCGGCGGCCGCCGCCTCCAACTCGCGCTGCGCCGCGCCGATCGCATCGCCGCTCTTCTGCAACCGCGCGCGGCAGGTCTGCCGCCGCTGGACCAGGTTTCCCGATTCTTCCTTCCCGAGCTTGCCCTGCTTCTCGGCGGCGTCGAGCGCCTCGACGGCGCCGCGGCAGTCCCCCTGCTCGGCTAGCGCCACGCCCAGGAAGTAGTGCGGCGTGTAGCGGCGCATACCGAGGAGCCCCGCGCCGGCCTGCGGATGCTCGGCGATGGCGTCGCGCATCAGCCGGGCGGCTTCCTCCCACCGTTTCTGCTCGAACGCCGCGATGCCGCGCCGGTAGGTCTCGCGGTAGTCGGCAAGGAGCGGCGCCGCGGCGAACGCGAGCGCTAGCGCGAGAGCGAAAGTCGCGGCGCGGCGGCTCCCTACTTCCACCAGCCGGCCTCCTTGAAGTAATGCAGCGGCTCGATCGGCAGCAGCTCGGCGCGGCAGGTGGCGGCCTGGCCGGTGGCGACGTCGACCTCGCAGCTCGCCGGTGCCGGCGCGTCGGGGTGGCGCAGCGTCGCCACGTAGTGGCCGGCGGGGAGCTGGAGGAGCAGGGGAGTCTCGCGGCGCGTCGGCAACGGCAGCTCGCGCCCTGCGGCGTCGCGCAGCGACGTGAGCTCGCCCCATGGCGTGCCGACGACGACGACCGCGGCGCCGGCGGTAGTGACCGGTGCCGTGGCCTGCGTGGGCGCGGCCGCGGCGGGAGAAGCCGGCGCCGTCTTGCGCGCGAACGAGAGCACGAGCCAGGCGCCGAAGGCGAGCACGAGCAGGATTCCGACTCCGCCCGCGACGATCCACTTCCACGGCAAAGCCAGCCCGGATGAGCGCACGGGCGCGCCCGCAGTCGCTCCGCCACCAGTCGACGGCACCGCGGCAACCATCTCAGCCGGAGACGGTGGTGGGAGAGGCGCGGGCGCAGCAGCCGCCGGTGCGCCCTTGCGTCGTGAGCCGTCCTTGTCGCGCGCCGGCACCGCCGGCGGCGGTGGCAGGGGCGGCAGCGGTGGCAACGGCGGCAGCACCTGCGGCGGCTCGGCGACGGCCGCGGGCGTCGTTCGCGCCACCGTGGTCGCCGCCTCCACCGCGCGCGCGGCAGTCGGCGGAGTCGCCGGCGACCCGGCCGCGGCGCCGGTCGCCGCGCTGCCGCCGGGAAGCTGGATCGGCCGCGTGATCGGCCCGCCGTCACCCTGCCGCTTCTCGGCCCGCCCGCCGGCAGCCGGGCGCTCGGTCGCGGCCCCCGCGCTCGCGCTCGCCCCCTCCGCCACCGGCCGGCTTGCCGTCAGCTCGCGCCGCACCTCTTCGAGGTCCGCCGCCACCTCGTCGAAGGTCTGGTAGCGCCGCTCGCGGTCCTTCTCCAGGCAGCCGGTCACCACCCGCTCGAGCGACGGCGGACAGTCGACGACGTGCTGCACGATGGGCGGCGGCGTGCGGTGGAGGATCTCGTCCATCAGCGCCGACAGCTGCTTGCCCTGGAACGGCCGGGTGTAGGTGAGCAGCTCGTAGGCGACGACGCCGAAGGAGAAGATGTCGGTGCGGGTGTCGAGCTCCTGGTCGCGCAGCTGCTCGGGCGACAGGTAGCCGAGCGTCCCCACCGCCATCCCCTTCTGCGTCAGCTGCGTCGCCGAGGTGGCGAGCTTGGCGATGCCGAAGTCGAGGATCTTGACGTGGCCGGTCTCCAGCACGCGCAGGTTGGCGGGCTTGATGTCGCGGTGGATCACCTGTTGCGAGTGGGCATAGGCCAGCCCGTGCGCGACCTGGACGAGGTACTCCACCTTCTGCCGCAGCGGCAGCGGGTCACGGCGGCGGATCTTCTGCAGCAGGTCCTCGCCGGTGAGGTACTCCTGCACCAGGTAGGCCGTCTGGTCCTCGACCCCGAAGTCGTGGACGATGGTGACGTTGGGGTGGTCGAAGCGGCCGGCGATCTCCGCCTCGCGGTAGAAGCGGCGCGCCATGTCCTCGTCGGCGACCGAGCAGGTCTTGATCGCCACCAGCCGCTTGATGAAGGGGTCGCGGGCCTTGTAGACGGTGCCGAAACCGCCCTCGGCGATCTTCTCGATGACCTCGTACTTGGCGATGCGCTGAGTCACCTACAGCATGCTAGCGCGAGTCGTCCAGAGAGAGGGTCGGGCGGGGGCGCCCCCTGCCCATCTTTGAAAGATGAGGGGCAGGGGGACGGGGGGATAGGGGTGGAATTAGAACAGCACCTCGACCTTGGCTGCCTTGCGCAGCGCCGCGACCTTCTTGTCGAGCAGCTCGCGCGCCTGCTGGCGCGACAGCCACTGCTCGATCTGCGGCTTCGCCTCCTCGAAGGTGACGGTGCCAGCCGGGCGCTGCTCCTCGAGCCGCAGCACGTGGAAGCCGAACGGGCTCTCCACCACGCCGCTGGTCTCGCCCGGCTTCAAGGCAAAGGCCGCCTGCTCGAAAGGCGGCACCATCTCGCCGCGCGAGAACCAGGGCAGCAGGCCGCCCTGGGCGCGCGAGCCGGGGTCGTCGCTGTCACGCGCCACCGCCGCGAAGTCCTCGCCGCCCTTGATGCGGGCGAGCAGCGCCTCGGCCTTCTGCCGCGCCGTCTGCTTCTGCGGTGCCGGAGCGTCTTTCGGCACGGCGACCAGCACGTGCCGCACGTGCACCTGCGGCGGCCGCTTCATGCGGTCGGGGTTCTGCTCGTAGAAGCGGCGCGCGTCCTCGTCGCTGACCTTCACCGCCGGCCTCACCTCGGCCTCGATGAGCTTCTGGATGGCGCGGCTCTGCGTCATGTCGGCGATCAGCGCCTGCTCGGTGAGCCCCTGCGCCGCCATCTGCTTCTTCAGCTCCTCGGGGTTGTTCGCCTTGAGGCGCTCGAGCCCCGCCTGGATCTCGGCCGGATCGGGCATCAGCCCGCGCTTCTTCGCCTCCGCGAGCAGCAGCCGCGCGCCGACGAGCTGATCGACCATGGTGCGGTAGAACTCCTCGCTCGCCGGCGGCGGCGGCGCGCCCATGCGCGCCATCTGGCCGCGCATCGCCTGCGCGCGCTGCAACACCTCATCGCGGGTGATGGGGCTGCCATTAACGCGCGCGACGACGGCCGGGATCTGGGCGACGTCGAAGGCGGGGGCAGGCGAGCCGGCAGCGGCCGCACCCGGCGCGCCCGCACCGGCCGCCGGTGTATGACCGGAGGCCATGGCGGGCTCTGCCGCCGGCGTGGGGGTGGGGTCGGCTGCCGCAGCGGCGTCCTTGCGACAGCCTGCGGCCAGGGCCAGCGCGGCGAGCAGTGAGAGGGCCCCGAGCGGCAATTGGGCGAGCGGCTTGCGGAACATGCGGTGCTCCTGGAATTCGCGGTGCTGGGAAGTGTGCAAGGCGCCGGTGGGGCGCGGGGGTGGTGGGTGGCGGCGGGCCGCGGCGCGGCGGGAGGCGGCATGATACACCGGCGCCCGGAGCGTGCCCGGTGAAGCGGCGCACCGGCTCGCACCTCAGGGCGCCGGTGGCCTCAGCTCGCAGGGACGAGGTCGAACCTGACGGCCAGCCCTTCCGCCACCGCCCAGCCGGCAAGCGTCGGCAGGAGGCGGTCGGGCTCGACGCGCAACAGACCTTCCGAAACGAGCTGGTCGAGCACCGCCGCGTTCGCCGCCGCGAGGTCGAAGCCGAGCCCACGCAGCCGCGCCAGGTCCACGCCCTCGCGGGTCCGCAGGCCCAGCATCACGTGCTCGAAGGCGAGCTGTTTGCGGGTGAGCTCCTCCTGGCCCGCCTGCGGTAGCTCGCCTGCGGCGAGTGCCGCCTCCCAGGGGAAGACCTTGCGGTGGTTCCACCAGCGGAGGCTGCCGTCGAACGAGTGCGCCGAGGGCCCGAGCCCGAGGTAGGGCGCGTGACGCCAATACTTGCGGTTGTGCACCGACTCATGCTCGGGAGCGCGGGCGAAGTTCGACACTTCGTAGGCGTGATAGCCGGCAGCGGCGAGGCGCTCGTGCGTGAGACGGAAGAGCGTCGCCTGGCCACTCTCGGACATCTCGCGCAGCTCGCCACGCGTCTGCCGGAAACCGAAGGGCGTACCGTCATGGATGGTGAGCTGGTAGCACGAGAGGTGCTGCGGCGCGAGCTCCGCGGCGGTGGCGAGCTGCCGCTCCCAAGACGCCTCGTCCTGCCCTGGGAGCCCGTAGATCAGATCGACGCCGACGACGTCGAACCCGGCGCCGAGCGCTACCTCGATGGCGCGCCGCGACTCCTCGCCGCTGTGCCGGCGGCCGAGGAAGCGCAGGGCCGCGTCGTCGAACGACTGCACGCCGAGAGTCAGGGTGTCGACGCCCAGCTGCCGCCAGGCCGCGACGCTCGCCGGTATCACGTCCTCGGGGTTCGCCTCCATCGACAGCCGCGCGCCGGCCGCGATCGGTAATCGCTGCCGCGCTTCGTTGAGGATCGCCGCGAGCTGGTCGGGGGTGAACAGCGACGGCGTGCCGCCGCCGAGGTAAATGCTGTCGAAAGGCGTGCCCGGGAAGGAGTCTTTGGCCCACAGTGTGATCTCCCGGCGCAGCGTGTCGACGAAGCGCTCCCGGCGTTCGCTGGTGCCGGTAAGTACTGAGAAGTCGCAGTAGGGACAGATCGCGGAGCAGAAGGGGAGATGTAAGTAGAGACCGGCTCTCAGTACTTCGGCCTCCGGCCGCCACATACCCTCGGGCCTTAGCTCCGTTCCGTCTTCAAAACGGCGACGAACGCCTCCTGCGGGATCTCCACCGTCCCCACCATCTTCATCTTCTTCTTGCCTTCCTTCTGCTTCTCGAGCAGCTTCCGTTTGCGCGTGATGTCGCCGCCGTAGCACTTGGCGGTGACGTCCTTGCGGAAGGCGTTGATGGTGGAGCGGGCGATGATCTGGCCGCCGATGGCGCCCTGGATGGCGATCTTGAACTGCTGCTTGGGAATGGTCTCGGCGAGCCGCTCGCAGTAGTGCAGCGCCCGCGGCCGCGCCTTGTCGCGGTGCACCAGCTGGGCGAGCGCGTCCACCTGCTCGCCGTTGACCAGGATGTCGACCTTCACCAGATCGGTGGGCCGCAGGTCGAGCAGGTCGTAATCGAACGAGCCGTAGCCCTGCGTCAGCGTCTTCAGGCGGTCGTAGAAATCGAACAGCACCTCCGCCAGCGGCAGCTCGGAGGTCAGCTCGACGCGCCCCTTGGCGAGGTAGTGAAAGGTGGTGTTGACGCCGCGCCGCTCCCGACAGAGCTCCATGATCGGGCCGATGTAGCGCTCCGGCATCATCACCGAGGCCTTGATGTAGGGCTCCTCCGACTGCTCGATGGTGCCGGGGTCCGGGAAGTGCGCCGGGTTGTCCACCCACAGCACGTCGCCGTTCTTGAGCGTCACGCGGTAGCGCACCGAAGGCGCCGACAGCAGCAGATCGAGCCCGAAGTGGCGCGACAGCCGCTCGTGCACGATGTCGAGGTGGAGCAGGCCGAGGAAGCCGCAGCGGAAGCCGAAGCCGAGCGCGCTGCTGCTGTCTTTCTCGTAGGTGAGCGCCGCGTCGTTGAGCGCCAGCTTGTCGAGCGCCGCCGCGAGGTCTTCGTAGTCGTCGGTGGAGAGCGGGTAGATCGACGAGAAGACCACCGGCTTGGCTTCCTTGTAGCCGGGCAGCGGTGCGGCGGCCGGGCGATCCGCGTCGGTGATGGTGTCGCCGATGGAGACGTCCTTGATGGTCTTGATGCCGGCGATGACGTAGCCGACTTCACCCGCCTCGAGCCGCTCCTTGGGAACCTTCCTGAGGCGCAGCAGGCCGACCTCCTCGACGACGTGCTCCTTGCCGGTGTGCATGAAGCGGATGCGCTGGCCGGCGAGCACCGCCCCGTCCTTGACCCGCACCAGCAGCACGACGCCGCGGTAGGCGTCGTACTCGGCGTCGAAGATCAGCGCCGAGGTGGGCGCCTCGACGTCGCCGGTGGGCGGC
>DATNCU010000504.1:0-2609 GCA_035607145.1 Thermoanaerobaculia bacterium | reverse complement strand
CGGTGATCCGCGGTGAGGCGGCGCTTTCGGCGACGCCGACCGACAACAAGCGGCCGCACTCGGTGATCTTCGTCGACCAGACCGCCAGCCTGCCGCAGCGCGCCGCCCTCGAGGCGCTGGTGCGGGCGCAGGCGGGCCAGGCGCTCGGCGAGGTGGTGCGCGTCGAGCCGGCGCCGATCGAGCTCGCCGTCGACCCCAGCCGCGCCCTCGGGCGGCTGCACGTCGCCGGCCTCGCCGAGCTGCGCACGCGGCCGTTCAACCGCCTCGACTCGCTGTGCGGCGACGAGACGCTGGCGGCGCCGCCGCTCGCGCAGGGCGTCGACGCCACGCCGGCAGTGGCGCTCGAGCACGCCTACCACGGCAGCGAGCTGGGCGCTTCGTGGGACGCGGTCAACGGCCGCGGCGCCTTCGTCGGCACTTTCAACCGCTAGGTCAATCCCACCCCTATCCCCCCGACCCCCTGCCCCTCCAGTGGCAGGGGGCGCCCCCACCCGGCCCGCGCCGCTCAGGTGGTCTTCATTCCGCCGCAGCGCGACACGTTCTCGCCGCCCCGCGCGCATAACATTGCGGCGATGCTGAGCGCCGCCGCGAGGAGCCCCGCCTGCCTTGGGCGGCGTCTCCTGGTCCTCACGCTTGCACTTGCGCTCGCCGCGGTCTCGCTTGCAGGCTGCTCGCGTCGGCCACTGCCGCGGCGGGCGCCGCCGCCGAAGCCGAAGGTGGCGGGCGTGCGCCTCGTCATGGTGGTGGTGGTCGACCAGCTCGCCTGGGACACGCTGATGCGCTTCCGGCCGGCGTTGCGCGGCGGCCTGGCGCGGCTGCTCGACGCCGGCGTCACCTTCAGCGACGCCCACCACCAGCACGCGATGACGGCCACCGCGCCCGGTCACGCGACGCTCTCGACCGGCCTGGTGCCGCGACACCACGGCGTCGTCGCCAACTACTGGTTCGATCGCAACACCAACCGCGAGGTTTACTCCGCCGAGGACCCGGTGTCGGAGGAGGTCGGGCCGGTCAACCTGCTCGCCACGGCGCTCCCAGACTGGGTGCGGCAGCGCGATCCCTGGGGCCGCACCTTCACCGCCAGCGGCAAGGACCGCTCGGCAGTGATGCTGGGCGGCAAACGCCCCAACGGCGCCTTCTGGTTCGACCCCGAGGTGGGCGGCTTCGTCACCAGCCACCGCTACCGTCGCGCGCCCGGCTGGGTGATGGCTTTCAACCGGCGGCCGCTGTTGCGCGAGCGCTTCGGCACGCTCTGGCAGCCGCTGCCGCTGCCGCCGCGCGTCGACGCCTCGCGGCTTGGCGTCGTGCAGCTGCAGGGAAGCGGCCTGCCCACCGGCTTTCCGCACTCGTTTGGCGGCGCTTCCACGCGGCCCGGGGAATGGTTCTACGAGGCGATCTACGACTCGCCGGCGATCGACGAGTATCTCGCCGTCTTCGCGCGCGAGCTAATCGAGCGCGAGCGGCTGGGGCTCGACGACCACCTCGACTACCTCGGCCTCTCCTTCTCCGCCGTCGACAGCGTCGGCCACGTCTACGGTCCGCACAGCCGCGAGGCCCTCGACGCCGTGCTGCGCCTCGACCGCGCGCTCGGCGAGCTGCTCACCGCGATCGAAGCGAAGGTCGGCCGCAACCGCATGCTGGTGGCGCTGTCCGCCGACCACGGCGTGGCGCCGATGCCGGAGCGGCAGCAGCGGCTCGGGCTGCGCGGCAGCCGCGAGACTCCGGCCGACGTCGCCTGCGTGCAGTCGGTGCTGCGCCGCCTCGACGCCGCCTACGGCCGGCGCGACTGGTTCGCCTACGACCTCTATCTCGACGCGATGGAGGTGGCGCGCAGCCGCGTGCCGCGGCCCGAGCTCGACCGCCGCATCGTCGGTTGGTTGAGCGGCTGCCCCGACGTGGCGAAGGTGTGGACGCGAGCGGAGCTCTCACCCGAGCGCCAGACAGGGAACGTGATGCTCGACCTCCAGCGCGCGAGCTACCTGCCCAGCCGCAGCGCCGACTTCGTCATCCAGTGGAAGCCCTGGTTCGTCGACCGCCTCGAAGGCACGACGCACAAGACGCCGTACGACTACGACACCCACGTGCCGCTGGTGATGCGGGTGCCGCGGGTGGCGCCGCACGAGGTGCGGCTGCGGGTGGCGACTGTGGACCTCGCGCCGACGCTCGCTTCGCTGCTCGGGCTGCGACTGCCGCGGCGAGTCGACGGGACGGATCGTTCGGAGCTGGTGCTCGGGCCGCCGCACTAGCTGTGCAGTTCCGACGCCGCCGTCAGCTGCCGAGCTGGTAGGAGATCAGGCGCCACTCGCCCTTCTCCTTCACCAGCTTGAAGGAGGCGGGCAACTGATCACCGCTCGTCAGAGTGACTGAGCCTGAGAGCTCGGCGCCGCGCAGGTCGACGGAGCGGTTGTTGAACGTCGTGTCCTGCACTTGGAAAGCTTGCTGGTGCTTGGCGGCGAGGTCGGAGAACTCGGCGAGGGGCTGCTTTTCCTTGAGCGCCGCCGAGAAGTAGCCGTGCGCGGTCTCGAAGTCGCCGCTGCCGGCGGCGGCGAGGAAGGCCTGGACGGTCTGCTCGGGGCCGGCGATGGCTTTCTTGAGGACGAGGAAGAAGA
>DATNCU010000502.1:0-3498 GCA_035607145.1 Thermoanaerobaculia bacterium | reverse complement strand
GCTGGTGATCAGCGCCGAGCTTCGACGGCGGCAGGATCTCGCGCCAGGGCCAGGCCCCGGGGTCGTCCGGCAGCGGGCTCACCGCGCGCAGGTCACACCCCTCGAGCGCACAGCTGTCGGGATAGTTGCCCTTGAAGTGCGCCGTGTCGACGGCGATGCGCCGCACGGTGCCGGCGATGCCGAGCCGCAGCAGTCGAGGAAGGCCGCCTTCGCCTGGCGCGGCAGCAGCGCGTTGAGGCGGCGCAGGCCCTCGGTGCGGCGCCCCTCGGCGCTCGGCACGCCCCACAGGCGGAGGCGGCTGACGCCGCCGTCGGGGTGGATGTTGATGCGGGCGTGAGTGGCAGCCGGCGCCTCGACGGCGTCGAAGACGTGCTGGGTGTCGGCCCCGAGCTTGGTGCGTGGCAGCGTCTCGCGCCACTGCCAGTCTTTCCAATCGGCGTCGCTCGCATCGGCGGGCGCGGCGCACACTTCGAGCGAACAGGTGTCGGGGTAGTTGCCCTTGAAGTGCGCGGTGTCCACCTCAACGCGGCGCACGGTGCCGGCGATGCCGAGGCGCAGCACCACCCAGTCGAACCCCGGGCCGCGGCGGCGCTTGGTCTCCCAGCCGTCGTCCATGCGCACGCCGCGGCCGGGCATCAGCAGGTTCTGCGGCGCGCTGAAGAACATGTCGCTTGCGGCGAGCCAGCGGCCGCCGTGCTCGACGGCGACGAGGTCGATCTCGCCGTTGCTGGCAGCGGCGGTGGCGAGGATCGCCGGCCAGTCGGGCACCACCTCGCCGTGGACGCGCAGACGGGCGACGCCGCCGTCGGGGTAGATGTGGAAGCGCAGGTGGGTGAAGCGGTAGGGGCTGTCGAGGGTGAAGAGGTTGCGTGAGTCGCCGCGCAGCGCCGACTTGGTGAGCACTTCGACCCACTCGGTGGCCGCGCCCTGCAGCTCGTCGAGGCTCGGCGAGCCGTCGACCGCGCAGGCCTCGAGCGAGCAGTGCTCGGGGAAGTTGCCGCGGAAGAAGGCGGTGTCGACGACGACGCCGCGCAGCACGCCGGGCAGGCCGAGCCTGACGATGCACGAGTCGTGGCCGGGCGTGCGGCGGCGGCGGCTCTCCCAGCCGTCCATCCACTTGCCACGGTCGGTGTACTCGTGCTCGCGCCAGACCGGGGCCTCGGGCTTGAGCAGGTTCTCCTTCTCGGCGAAGAAGTCGTCGTTGGCCCACAGCACGGTGCCGCCGAGGCGGGCGACGGCGAGGTCGGGATGCTGCAGCCACGCCGGGGCTTGCGAGGTGGCGCTGGCGGTGGGGTGGGAAGGATCGGTCATGTCGGGTGATGCGGCGCGAGGTGGCGGCGCGCTGCGATGCTGCGCGAAGCGCAGGCTCGGACGCAAGCCCTCACGAGCGGCCGAGCAGCACGCGGCCGGTGTTGGGCGCCGGGAAGGAGCCGCGTGCGAAGACCTCGCGGCCGCGCAGGTAGGTGGCGTGGACGACGCCGTGCAGCGTGCGGCCGGCGTACGGCGTCAGTTTGTGGCGCTGGTGGAGGCGCGCCGGGTCGACGGTGAAGGTGGCGTCGGGGTCCCACACCACGAAGTCGGCATCGCAGCCCGGTGCGAGGCTGCCTTTGCGGTTGTCGAGGCCGGCAAGGCGGGCCGGGGCCGCCGCCATCCATTGTGCGAGGCGTTCGGGGCCGTGGCTGCGGCGCCGCGCCGCCGTCCACGTCACCGGTAGGGCGAGCTCCAGCGACGCGATGCCGCCCCAGGCACGGAAGAAGTCGCCGCTTGCGAGGTCGTCGTGGGCCGAACCGCCCGCGGTCGACGGCAGCCCCTTCATCGCCGGCGGGCAAGGTGAGTGGTCGCTGGCTACGAGGTCGATGACGCCTTCCTCCAGCGCCGCCCACAGCGCCTCCTGGTTGGCGCACTTGCGGATAGGCGGCGCGCACTTGTGGTCGGTCCTGCCGTCGCCGATCTCCTCGGCGACGAGCGTGAGGTAGTGCGGGCAGGTCTCTACGCTCACCGCCTGGCCGGCCGACTTCGCGGCGCGCAGCAACGGCACGGCATCGCTCGCGGAGAGGTGCACGACGTGCAGCCGCGCGCCGTACTCGCTGCTGAGACGCAACAGCAGATTGATGGCCTCGATCTCGGCCGCCGGCGGCCGCGACGCGAGCCAGGTGGCATAGCTCTGGGGAGACGCGTCGCCGAGCGCCGCCATCGCCGCCACGATCGGGCCAGGCACCTCGGCGTGAGCGAGCAGCGGCACGCCGAGCGCGGCGAGCTCCGGCAGCGCCGCGCGCAGGTCGGCTTCGCCGGCGCCGGGGAACTCGACAACTCCCGACGGCACCAGGAAGCACTTGAACCCCAGCACCCCGGCCTCGCGCAGCGGCCGCAGCTCCGGGGCGTTGCCCGGCACGACTCCGCCCCAGAAGCCGACATCGACCGCGAGCTTTCCGTCGACGGCAGCGAGCTTTTCCTGGAAGGCCGCGACCGTCGTCGTCGCCGGAATGCTGTTGAGCGGCATGTCGACGATCGTCGTGACACCCCCGGCCGCCGCCGCCCGCGTGGCGGTGGTGAACCCCTCCCACTCCGTCCGCCCCGGCTCGTTGACGTGCACGTGCGTGTCGACCACTCCCGGCATCAGCACCAGGTCGCCGAAGTCGACCAGCTCGACACCCGCGGAAACGTCCCCGTGAGGGCGGACTCCGACAACGGTTTCACCGTCGACGAGCACGGCGGCCGGCTGGATGGCGTCGCCGACGACCACGCGCCGACTACGGAACAGCCGCTGGCCGACGCCGTTGGCGTCCATTGCTCTACCTAGCCGCTCGGCTGCCGCAGGAAGTCGACGAGCAGCTCTTGCGCGACGCGCAGGCGGTAGCGCGACGTGGAGCGGAAGTCGTCGATGGGGGCGATCTCGCGGGCGAGCTCGGCGCGCGCGGCGGCGATCGTCGCCTCGGTGAGGCGCTGGCCGCGAAGGACGGCTTCGGTGCTCTTGCAGCGCAGGGGGATCGGGGCCACGCTGCCCAGGGCGAGGCGGACGTCCTCGACGACCTCGCCCGCCATGGCGATGGCGCCGGCGAAGCAGACCTTGGAGATCGCCTGCGCGCGCCGCGTGCCGACCTTGCGGTAGGTCTCGCGCCAGCGCCCTTCCGGTCGCCGCGGCAGGCGGATGGCGCGGATGAGCTCGCCGCTGCCGAGGTCCATCTTGCGGTAACCGCGGTGGAAGCTCGCGTAGGGGACGCGGCGGATGCCGTCGGGCGAGACCAGCTCGAGCTCGGCGTCGTAGACGAGCAGCGCCGGCGGCGAGTCGGCGGCGGGCGAGCCGTTGGCGACGTTGCCGCCGAGCGTGCCGCGGTTCTGGATGGCGACCCCGCCCGTCTCGGCCGCCGCCGCACACAGGAGCGGGTACTCGCGGCGCAGCAGCTCGCTCTGCTGCACCTGCGAGTAGGTGGTGAGCGCGCCGAGCGTCACCTCGCGCGGCGACACCGTGATCCCGCGCAGCTCCGAGAGGCCCCACAG
>DATNCU010000501.1:0-2192 GCA_035607145.1 Thermoanaerobaculia bacterium | reverse complement strand
CCTGGAACCGCACCAGCGAGTAGTAGAAGGCGCCCAGCCCGGCCACCGACGAGGCATGGGCGCCGAGCACGGAGACCACGTCGGGCACGCTGCCGCGCACGGCGATGAAGCCCATCCCGGCGGCGAGCAGGGCCACCGCGGCCGACCACTGGAAGCCGTTGCGCCGCAGCGGCGGAGGATAAGACAGCGCGGCCAACGCCACCAGCGTCGCCGTGGCGGCGAGGCAGATACAGCTCAGGACGTAGACGGTCCTGCTGTCCACTCCCACACCCCCCGGCGAGAACGGGGGCCGCGCCTGCTAGGTAGCCGAGGCGCCGGCCGACCGCGTTCGATCAGAAATCGACGCTGGGATCGTAAAGGAGACGGCGCCGCCGCGGCAAGAGCGGCGCCGGGGGTCGCGGTTCAGGCGCGGCGGATCCAGGCCGCCGCGGCCCAGCCGACGAGCACCATCGCGCAGAGAATCACCCAGCCGTAGCTGCTGCCGTAGGTGAGCGTCGGGAAGTGGTTGCTCATCATCAGGAACACCACCGGCACGGCGAGGAAGGTGTTCTGTTTGCTGCGCAGCTTGGCGCTCGCACCCAACGCGGCGTCGGGGGTGCGCCCCTCCTTGACGGCGGCCACCATCTTCTTCTGCGCCGGGATGATGCGCATCGAGACGTTGTTGGCCATGATGGTGCCGAAGAGAGCGCCGACGTGGATGAAGAGGGCGCGCCCGGAGATCCACCGCGACAGGGTGAAGGCGAGCGCGGCGATGAGGGCGAAGCCGACGATGGCGGCGGTGCGCTCGGAACGCCCGATGGGCGACTTCATCAGCCCGTCGTAGACGCCCCAGCCGAGGAAGATCACCGCGATCCCGATCGTCACCGCCTTCCAGTTGGCGATGTCGGCGATGCTGCTGTCCACCATCGTGCCGCCGATCCAGTAGACGAGGACGAGCAGCACCATCCCGGTGAGCCACGTCGTCGCCGCCTCCCACTGGAACCAGTGCAGCGTGCGGCCGACGTCGAAGGTCTTCGACTTGGCGACCTTGTAGAAGCCGCCGCTGTGCACCATCCACACCTCGGTGTCCTTGGCGCCCGCCTTCTCGGCCTCGCTGAAGCGGCCGTCGAGCCAGGTGAAGTAGTAGGTGGTGCCCACCCAGAGGATGCTGGCGAAGATGTGCACCCAGCGGACGAGCAGCGTGAGCCAGGACTGCCAGTCGAACGTCATCTCAACTCCCTCGATAGGTCGAGTAGCCGAACGGGCTCAGCAGCAGCGGCACGTGGTAGTGCTGCGCCGCGTCGCGTACGGTGAAGACGATCGTGACGTAGGGATAGAAACCCGAGCCGCCGTGCGCCGAGTGGTAGGCGGCGACGTCGAAGGTTAGGCGGTAGGTGGCGGCGGCGAGGGCGGTGCCGGCGGGGAGGAGCTGGGCGACGCGGCCGTCGGCGTTGGTGGTTTGGGCGCCGAGCTCGCGCCAGCCGTCGCCGTCCGCGATCTCGAGCCGCACGGCGATGCCAGCCGCCGGGCGGCCGACGGCGGTGTCGAGGACGTGGGTGCTGAGGCCGCTCATCGGTGCTGGGCTGCGGTGCCGAAGATATCGCGGCCACGCTGCCGCGCCACCCTGGTTTCGCACGCAGCTCGCGGGCCCGCCGCGTGCGTCGTGCCCCTCAGAGCGCCAGCAGCTTCTCGAGCCGTAGGTGGGTGATCTTGCGCTGCTCCTCGGCTGCCACCTCTAGCTCGCGCTCGCGCGGGTTCGCGAGGCGCGCTTCGCACAGCGCCAGCATCTCCTCGGCGCTCTTGCCGCTGGCGCAGACGATGTAGATGTGGCCGAAGCGCTCGCGGTAGGCGCGGTTGGCGGCGGCGAGGGCGTCGCGGGTGGTGGTCGCGGCGTCGCGCACACCCGATTGCTCGGCAACCGACCACGAACCCGCGGTGCTCGACTGGGCGTGCTCGGCTTTGCGCTCGCCGATCTCGGGGTGGGCTTTGAAGGCGAGGAGCCACTCGTCGCGGCCGGCGGCTTGCCAGAGCGTATCGGCGGCGGCGAACAGTTCGCCAGGGCTCGCAAACGGGCGCCGCTCGTTCATCGCCCGCGCCCACGCCGGCGAGCCGCAGCAGTCGAGGAAGGCCGCCTTCGCCTGGCGCGGCAGCAGCGCGTTGAGGCGGCGCAGGCCCTCGGTGCGGCGGCCCTCGGCGCTCGGCACGCCCCACAG
>DATNCU010000494.1:0-3468 GCA_035607145.1 Thermoanaerobaculia bacterium | reverse complement strand
GGAGGACAGCGCGGCGACCGGCGTCGGCGGCAACTCGCTGGATGAATCCGCCACGGACGCGGGCTCGATCTACGTGTTCATGCGGAGCGGCACGACGTGGGTTCAGCAGGCCTATGTCAAGGCGTCCAACACCGGTCCGGGCGATCTCTTCGGCTACAGCGTGGCGCTGTCGGGTGACGGCTCGACCCTCGCGGTGGGCGCCTACCTGGAGGACAGCGCGGCGACCGGCATCGGCGGCAATCAGACGAGCAATGCAGCCGCGGACGCGGGCGCGGTCTACGTGTTCACGCGGAGCAGCGGGGCCTGGAGTCAGCAGGCCTATGTCAAGGCGTCCAATACCGGCTCGTCCGATGTCTTTGGTTGCAGCGTGGCGCTGTCGGGCGACGGCTCGACCCTGGCGGTGGGCGCGTACTCGGAGGGGAGCTCGGCGACGCACCTCGGCGGCAACCAAGCCGACGACTCCACGCTTGACGCCGGTGCGACCTATGTGTTCACGCGTAGTGGCGCGATGTGGAGTCAATCGGGTTACGTCAAGGCATCCAACACAGACAAGGGCGATCTGTTCGGCATCGCCGTCGCGCTGTCGGGTGATGGCGCGCTCCTGGCGGTGAGCGCCCGGGGTGAGGACGGCGCCGCGGCCGGCGTGGGTGGAGACCCGACCGACAACTCCGTTGCGAGCGCCGGCGCGGTCTATCTCGTTGAATAGCTACGGGCGGCGCGACGAGGAGTCTGGCCCGAAGGAGCTTGTCGATGCGAACGTTGATGCATATCTGGATCCTGTGCGTGTGGGTCGCGTGGGCCGGGCTCGCGCTGGCACAGCCCGCGGGCAATGTCCAGCAGCGGTATCGGGCCGCCGCGAAGCTCATCGACAGCGGTGAGTACGAGAAGGCGCTCGGGCTGGTCCAGCAAGGGCTCGCGGCGGCGCCGCGGGATCTGCCGCTGCTCTGGCTCCGGGGGGTGGTGCTGGTCAAGCTGCGCGACTACGGCGGCGCGCTCGAGGCGTACAAGGCGTACCTCGACGCCGGTCCGACGGGCGCGAACCGGCGCGAGGCGGAGAAGATCGTCGATAACCTGCGCTGGGCGGAGTCGACGTTCCTGGACGTGACGGTCGCCAACGGGCCGGCGAGCATCTATCTCGATCTGAAGACGGAGGGGGTGTTCTGCACCGCCGCGCCGGCGTGCCACAAGGCGATCTTGCCCGGCGAGTACACGGTGATCGCCGAGCGGCCCGGGTTCGAGCGCTGGACGGGCCACGTCACGGTCGCGAACGGGCAGACCGCGACGCTCGCCACCACCCTGGCCGAGCGCGCGTCGCTGCTCACGGTTCGGGTGGTGCAACCGGGGGCACGCATCACGGTCGATGGGGTGGCCTACGCCGCGCCCATCCCGGTCGCCGCCGGCAAGCACGAGCTGGTCGTCTCGCTCGCGGGGCACGCGGACGCGCGGCTCGAGATCGCGGCGCACGAGGGCCGGCCGATCGAGCGAGACGTCGCGCTGGTCCCGATCCGCGCCGAGGCCGAGGCGTCCGGGTCCAGCCGCATCACCGGCCAGCGCAAGATCGCGCTGGCGGCGGTGGGCGCCGGACTGGTGGCGGTGGGCGCCGGGATCGTGCTGGACCTCCAGGCGAAGCGGCTCGATCGCGACACCTACGAGCTGTGTCCATCGCCCGCGGAGCCGTGTGAGAAGGCGGCGGAGGCCGAGGCGCTCAACGGGCGCGCCCGGTCGCGCGCGCTCCAGGCCAACGTCGCCTTCGGGGTGGCGGGCGGCGCCGCGATCGCCGCGGCGGTGCTGTGGCTCACCGGCGCGCCCGAGTCGCGGGTCGCCGTCACGCCGCAGATCGGCGCGGTCGCCGGCCTGGATCTGGCGATCAGGTTCTGAGCCGGCGCGGCGCTCGCCCTCGAGCCGCTCGAGCCGTTACGGCCCGAGCTGCTTGAGCTCGTCGGCGATCTCGGCCAACCGCTCGTTGGCCGTTTGTGCGTTTCGGCCGGTGCCGGTCTTGACGAATCGCCGATAGGCATCCGCCGCCTGTTGCAGGAGCTGGCGCTTGTCCGCGGGATTGCGGCTGGTCTCGGCCATCTTGTCGTGGAGCCGTCCGTAGAGGAAGTCGAGGCTGGTGTCCTTCGCGCCGGACTTGCGGAGCAGACTCGTGGCCTTGTCGAGGCTATTCTGGGCACCGATGAAGTTGCCGGCCCGGATCGCCGAATCGGCCGCTGCGAGGTACATTCGCAGGTCACCGGTCTGGGCCGTGACGTAGGTGCGCGCCTTCGCCGCGGCATCTGCCGCCTTGCCGCGCGCGGTGGCCGCCGCGTCGCGGGCGCTCTGCGCGAGCGCCTTTGCCTCTGCGACGAGCTCGGCCGCATCCGGCGATGGGGTCGCGCCGGCGGCGGTGGAGGCAGCGGTCGCCGCGGCCTCCACCTTGGTCGCCACCGCCTCGAGCTTCGCCGCCGCTCCGCCGAGGTTCGCTGCGAGCTCCTCGATGTGATTGATCGCCGCGTCGTCGCTGGTCGAGGCCGCGGTCGCCGTCGCGAGCTCGGAGGCGAGCGCCTCGAACGCCTCGAGGGCGGCCTTCGCTTCGGAGGACGCCGCGTTCGCGTCAGCGGCGGCCTCCTGGACCTTCGGCAGCGAGTCGTCGACGGCGGGCGGCACCACCGCGGTCTTCGCATGCGGTGGGAGCAGCCGCGCCAGTTGCCCGGCCGCCTTCGAGCGAACGACCGGGTCCTCGTCGTTGACCAGCGACTTGTACAGCTTGATCGCCTGGTCCTTGTGCTTGGACGCGACGGTCTCGATGGCCTCGACGGCGGCGTATCGTACCTCCCGGTCCGGATCCACGATGAGCCGGCGCAGCAGCGGCACGCTCTCGCGCGGCGGCAGCGCGCGCGCGACCGGTACCACCGCGAGCCGCTGCCTTGCGTCCGTCGAGTGGAGCATCTTCGCCGGCGTCTGCACCTGGTTCCGGATCTTCTCGCCGAACCTGGCCAGCGCGGCGATCGCCCGGCCGACCACGGCGGCCTCCCTCGACTTGAGCGCAGCGGCGAGCACCGGCATCGCCGCCGCCTTCTCGGCGTTGAAGCTCGCGAGCCCTTCGGCCGCGGTGAACCGGATCTCGAACACGCCATCCACCACGCCGATCTTGAGCGCCGGCACCACGATCGGGTTCTTCGCTGCGCTCGCGGCCTGCATGGCCGCGAGCCGTAGCGTGGGCTGCGGTGCGGCGGCGGCCGCCTCCAGCTTCGCCTTGCCGGAGGGATCGCCGACCGCGATCAGCGAGCCGGCCGCGATCACGCCGAGCCGCCCCGATTCGCTGGAGATTTGCGCGAGCGTGTCACGCGCCGTCGCACTGCCGATCTCGCCGAGAGCCTTGATCTGCTGCTCCTTCACGCCCGGATCGGCCTCCTTTCTCAGCGCGAAGGCGATCTTCACTGCCGCGTGGGCGCTCCTCATCCGCCCGGCGCTCCTGGCGGCGACGAT
>DATNCU010000486.1:0-2106 GCA_035607145.1 Thermoanaerobaculia bacterium | reverse complement strand
GCCGACTGCGGGCGGTCGAGCAGCCAGGGCACGTAGTAGGAGAGCTCGTAGATGTCGCGCACCTTGCCGGTCTGGATCGACACCCCGAGGCTCTCGCCGCGGCCGAGGAAGTTCTGCGTCTGCATCGAGAACTGGCCGAAGAAGCCGTCGAGCTCGCTCCAGCCGCCGCCGAAGAGCAGCTCGGTGCGGTCCGACTCCTTGCCGTTGACGGTGAGGTCGACCGTCTTCCTCTCGCGGTCGGGGGAGTCGAACTCGATCGGGTTGTCCTCCTCGATCTTGAAGTAGGTGAGCTGGTTGAGCTTGTAGACGCTGTTCTTGAGCGCCCCCATGTTCATGACCAGCCCTTCCTGGAGGCGGAACTCGCGGCGCAGCACCTTGTCGCGGGTGCGGTCGTTGCCCTTGAACTCGATGCGGCCGACCTTGAACTGGTCGCCCTCGAAGATCTTCACCTGCACGTCGGCGACGTTGTCCGGCCGCTCCACCAGCTCGACGTCGATCTGCGAGTAGATGTAGCCGCTGTTGCGGTACAGCTCCTCGATCGCCTTGACCCCCTTCTCCACCGCGGAAGCGCGCAGCCAGGGGCCGCGCGGGCGGGCGAAGACGCGCAGCAGCACCTCGTCGGAGTAGACCTTGTTGCCCTCGATGCTGACCGTGCCGAGCTTCCAGCGGTCGCTCTCGACCACCGGGATGGTGAGCTCGAGCCGGCGCTTCTGCTTCTTGGGCGCCGCCTCGGGGTGGCGCGCCTTCACCGCCACCCGCGGCTCGGTGACGTCGACGTTCTTGTAACCCTTCTCGCGGTAGAGGTCGCGGACCTTGCCGAGGTCCTCCTCGATGGTCGCCGGGTTGTAGATGTCGTGCTTCAAGAAGCGCGAGATCGGCCCCGTCTCCTTGGTCTTGCGCATCACCAGCCGCAGCCGGCGGTCGGAGAAGACGGTGTTGCCCTCGAACTGGATGTCGCCGATCTTGACCTTGGTGCCTTCGTCGACGGTGAAGCGCGCGCGGCGCTCGCCCGAGCTCACCTCTTCGAGCGTGTACTCGACGGTGGCGAAGCGGTAGCCCTTCTCGGCGTACATCTTCATCAGCTCGTGCTTGGCGCGCTCGAGCTCGCCGAGGTCGACGGGGCCGCCCTCGCGCAGGCGGATCTGCTCCTTGTCGAAGCGGTCCTGGATGTCGGTGTTGCCGAGCTTCTTGAGTCCCTCGTACTGCACCGAGCGCAGCACCGGCCGCTCGACGATGCGCAGCAGGACGTGGACGCCGGCAGCCGAGGGCGAGGCCTCGACGGAGATGTCGTCGAGCAGGTGGCGGTCCCAGAGCGCGTGCAGGTTCTTGTCGAGGGCGGCGGGATCGAAGGGGGCGCCGACCTCGAGGCCGAGGTAGTAGCTCAGCGTCTCCTCCGAGAGCGTGCGCAGGCCCTGATACTCGATGGCGGCGATCGGCTTGCCGGCGAGCTCCTCGGTCTCGGCGGCGCGCGCCGGCGCGGTCAGCGACAGAGTCAGTGCGGCCGCGAGCGCGAGGAGCGCGGCGCCAAAACGGCGCCAAGAGGCGCCAGCACGGCCCGGCGATAGGACGCAGGAGAGGCCAGGTCGCGAGCCATGTCCAGAGGCGTCACGTCGGTTCACGAGCACAACAGGTCTACCCCCTTCGAGCTACCTGGAAACGGCCGCGGATTCAGCAAGGGTTGCGCCACCCCCGCGCGCAAAGCGCGCTGCCACCCACCCGCCCAACCCCCTCCCCTGGGTTTCCTTTCACCCCTGTCCCCCCATCCCCCTCCCCCTCGAGGGGCAGGGGGCGCCCCCACCCACCCGTGCTGCCTACACACTGTCATTGGGATCGCTCTGCGCACGAGCGAGCTGCGAGGCTGCGCAGCGCGGGCGCATCCTACCCGAGACCCGTCTCCCTACGTGGCGACGATCTCGCGGGACTGCACCTCGAAGTGGAGCCTGCCGTCGACCAGCTCGACCTCGATCACCTCGATCGGCTCGCCGCGCCGCGAGATGAGGATCTCGGAGACGGCGTCCTGCAGGTGGCGCTGGATCGTCCGCCGCAGGGGACGCGCCCCCGTCGACGGCTCGACGCCCGCCTGCTCGAGCAGCCACTCGCGCACCT
>DATNCU010000477.1:0-3422 GCA_035607145.1 Thermoanaerobaculia bacterium | reverse complement strand
ACGGCGATGCCGTCGCTCATGCCGTCGTCCTCTCCACTCCGACCGGCACCGCCACCTGCAGCCGCGCGCGCTGCGCCAGCAGCTCGCGCACCTGGATCAGCACGCCGCGGCCGAGGCAGACGAGGGTCAGGCTGTAGAAGATGCCGAAGACGACGTGCAGCGCCATGAACGTGCCGTAAGCCGCCGCCACCGCGGCGCCGAACGCGAGCTGGCCGCGCGGCTTCACCGGCGTCGTCGCCGGGTCGGTCACCATGTAGAACGTGAAGAGCAGGAAGGCGACGCCGGTCATCGGGTTGAGGGAGGCGAGCAGCAGGTTGCCGAAGAGGAAGTGCCGCAGCACCGCCTGCAGTGCGAAGCCGCCCACCCAGCCCGCCACCAGCGGCAGCTTCTTGGTGAAGCGGCCGTTGAGGAAGCTGCCGGTGCAGACGATGAGCGCCGGCAGGAACCAGTCCCAGCCGCCGCTGAGCTTCTCGGTGAACATGTAGGGCTGCACCATCCCCACCCAGGGGAAGGTGAGCAAGGTGGCGGTGATGCCGAGGTTCGAGGGGTTGAAGATGTGGCGCGTGCCGCCGTTGACCTTGACGCGGAAGAGGTACTTCGAGGCGATGGCGACGGCGGCGGCGAAGGCGATCGCCTGCGGCCGGCGGTTGGCGAAGAGCAGCATGCTCACCGCGAGGCCGGTGATGTGCGCCGAGAGCAGGAAGTCGATGGGTGTCGTGCCCTTGCCGAGGAAGCGCGGCCGCCGGCACGTGCGCCAGCACTCGAGCGTCTCGAGCACGATCTCGGCGGCGTAGGCGGTCAGCACGGCGACGATCGGCGTCAGCCACGACTGCTCGAAGCCGAGGATGGTGTGGCCGGCGACGTTGAGCAGGGTGATGGCGGCGGCGAAGCGGCGCAGCGCCGCCAGGCGCATGTCTTTCTTCGGAGCGCTAGCGGCGGCGGTGGCGACGGTGTTCGCCATGGCTCAGCCCTCCGCTCCGGCGGCGGCGAGGAGTCGCGGCGCGTCGCCGTCGAGCAGCACGCAGTGCCGCCCGGGGGCGAGGGTGAGCGCACCGGTATGTGGCCGACCGTCGCCGTCGCGCCAGCGCAGCTCGACGCGCAGCGGCGTGTGCGCCGGCAGCGCGCCGAGGCCGAAGTGGAGCAGGGGAGCACGCTCGCCCGAGTGGCCGCTGCCGCCATCCACCTGCGCCACCAGCCGGCGCCCGTCGGGCAGCCGCAGCGTCGCCGCGGCGCCGATCGCGGGTCGCGATGCTGCGGGAGCCGCGCTCGCCGCCGCGGCAGCCGGCAGCCTCAGGTCGAGCTCCATCGCGGCACCCGCGTGCGGCGCATCGTTGCGGAAGAAGTACGACGTCTCGAACTGGTTAGCTACGGCGAAGTCGAGGTCGCCGTCGCCGTCGACGTCGGCAATGGCGATGCCGCGGCTCACGTGGCTGTCGTCGAGGCCCAGCTCTGCCGCCAGGTCCTCGTAACGCCCGTCGGGCCCGCGCACGAATAAGGGATCGTGCAGGTGGCCCGACAGGTCGTCGCCGGGCCGCACGTGGTGCCAGAAGCGGGGGTGCGAGAAGTTCCAGTCGTTACCCATGGCGATCTCGTGCAGCTCCGGCCAGCGGTTGACCTCGCCGCGCACGAAGCCCACCGCCTGCACCGCCTCGGGCACGCCGTCGTTGTCGAAGTCGGCGAAGCGCGCGTCCCACGACCAGCCGCTGCGCGCGAGCCCCAGCTCCTCGCCGCGGTCGCGGTAGGGGGCGACGCCGTCGCGCAGCTGCGCCGGCGGTCCGTCGCTCATCCAGACGAAGTGACTCTCCTGCAGCGCCCAAGGCTGGGCGATGTTGCTCACGTAGAGGTCGAGGACGCCGTCGCCGTTGAGATCGGCGAAGTCGATCCCCATTCCCTTGAAGGAGTCGCGGCCGAGGACGCGCGAGGCGGGGTCGGTGAAGCCGCGTTCGCCGAAAACCGGCGTGAAGCGCGGCTCGCCGCGGTCGGAGCGGTTGTAGAGCAGCCGGTCGTTGCCGAAGTCGTTGCCGAAGTAGATCTCCGGCAGCAGGTCGCCGTCGAGGTCGGCGGCCCCCACCGCCAGCGTCCAGGCGAAGCGCGTCGCCTCGTCGAACGGCGCCTGCAGGTCGGCGAAGCGCACGTCGGGCTCGTCGCCGGCGCTGCCGCTCCGCCACAGCAGCACGCGGTTGGTGCCGCCGTTGGTGGCGCGCGAGAGGGAGGTGTTGAGGATCTCCTCTCCCGTGCCGCGCGCGTCGAGGATGTGGGCGCCGTCGCGGAAATAGTTGCCGATGACGAGGTCGAGGTGGCCGTCGCCGTCGACGTCGGCGGAGGTGATCGCGTTGGTGAACCAGCGCTCGGCGGTGGGCGCCAGCTCGACGGCGCGGTAGGCGGCGGCGCCTGGCGTGGCGTCGCCCGCGCGGCGCAGAAAGGCGAGCGGCGGCCGCCCCCAGTAGGTGACCACGAAGTCGGTGCGCCCGTCCTCGTTGAAGTCGCCGGGCAGGCACCCCATCGGCGCCATCGTCGCGTCGACCGTGAACGGCCGCGGGTCGAGCACGAAGACCGCGTAGCGCTCGCCGGTGCCCGGCACCGGGGCGACGATCGCCTGGTCGAAGCGCGGGTCGACGAGGCAGCTGTCGTTGGGCAGCCCGTCGCCGTCGACGTCGGCGAGCGCCACTGCCGCCCCTACCGAGGAGATCCAGCCCGAGATCTCGCGCAGGCTCGGGTGCACCGGCCGCACCGTGCGCGGCTCGCCGGCGTGCGGCGGCTCGACCAGCGGCAGGCGGGTGAAGGCGAAGCGCGCGGCGAGCCTCTGCCGCTCGGTTTCGCTCGCGTGCGGCAAGCGCGCGAAGCCGTAGGCGACGAGCACGAGGAGTAGAGCGGCGATGCGGACGGCGTGGCGGCGCAGCCAGGGGCGAGGGGCGCGGTTCATTGACGAGAGTCTCCTTACGCCAAGGCGGCTTGGATGCGTTCCCGCCAGATCTCGAAGGCTGGCTCGCTGCCGTCGAGAGGTAGGTCCCCGGCGGTCCGTTCGCACAGCGCCGCCAAGTCCACCGAGGTCTGACCAGAGATCAGCTGGCAGGCGAGATCGGTGTGTTCGGCGGGGTTGCTACCCCGCACCCGCGCCTCGGCAGCAAAGGCGGCACCCTGCGCGAGCATCGAGGCAAACGGGGTGGCAAAGCGGACGAGCTCTCGCAGCACAGCCTCGTCGCAGCCGCCAGCGAAGGTGGCGGCGAGCCCGACGCCGGCCCACAGGTTAGCCTGTCGCGCAGCTGGGAAGCGCTCGATAGTGTCGGCTATGCGCCGCGGGTTAGCCCCGCGGACGAACCAAAGGCTGCGCCCCACACCCTGGTCGAAGGCGCGCCGCGCGTAGCCGACGACCTTTCGCGGGATGCTCTGCCGGTCGACGGTCAGCGGCCATCGAAAGAAGC
>DATNCU010000471.1:0-14137 GCA_035607145.1 Thermoanaerobaculia bacterium | reverse complement strand
CGGAGCGCTCGTCGGCGCTGAACTCGACCTTGCCTTCGAGGTCGATGTCGAGACGGCAGCCGCCCTCGCGGACGCGGATCGTCCAGTCGTCGTCGTCGCCGACATTGACGCTCATCGAGCGGTGCGACGTGCCGCCGGGACTGCAGGACGGATCGTCGAAGTCGAAGCCGCCGGCGGGAGCGGGTGGAGCCGGCGGCGCCGGAGGTGCGGGCGGAGCGGGTGGCGCCGGCGGCGCTGCGGGTGCCGGAGGAGCCGCGTGCGGCGCCGCCGCGCGGGGAGCGGCGGGAGGCGAGGGTGGCGACGGCGGCGAAGGCGGAGACGGTGGTGAGGGAGGCGACGGCGGCGAGGCCCAATGCGACGCGCGCACAGCACGCGCGGCCGGCGCCGCCGCCAACGCAGGGACCGAGGCGACAGCGGGCGCCGAAGCCACGGCAGGCACGGAGGCCACCGGCGGCCGCGCAGCAACCACGGGCGCGGAGACATCCGGCACCGGGGCGGCTCCCGGCACCGCGGCGACCGCCGCGACTGGGGCCACGGCGGCCACGACGGCAACCGGCGGCGTTGCGTTGTCGTCGTCGAAGTCGTCGTTCCATGCCAGCAGCGGCTCGGTGGAGGCGCCCGGCGGCGTGGGGAGGACTTCGCCGGGGATGGGCGCCGCTTCCGGGGTCTGAGCAGCAGGTCCCGAGGCCACCACCGATTCCACCGGTCGCTCCGCGCTGGCTGCCGCGAGCGGAAGCACCACGGCGGCGGCGAGGAGCGCCAGCGCCGCCGCTGCGGCGCGTCCCGGCGGGCGGCGGTCGCGCGCTTCGTCGAGGATGGCGGCGATGCGGGCCGACAGTTGCGGCCGCCGTGCCATCGGTAACGTCAGCGCCGGCGACGGCAGCGCGGCACGCAGCGACCGCGCCACCTCGAGCAGGTGTCCGGCGTAGAGCGACGGCCGCGAGCCGGCGAGCAGCACCAAGTCGTCGCAGGCGTGCTCGGCCTCGGCGCGCAGGCGGCGCGCCGCGAGCCACGCCAGCGGATCGAACCAGTGCACGACGCAGGCGAGGTGGGAGACGTTGAGCGCCAGCGCGTCGCCGCGCCGCACGTGCGCGAGCTCGTGCAGCAGCACGCTGCGCCGCTGCGCGAGCGGCCACCGCGCGGCGCTCGCCGGCAGCAGCACCAGCGGACGGCGCACGCCCCAGGTCATCGGCACCTCGGTGTCGCGGCTGGCGAGCAGCGTCACCGGCCGCCGCAGACCGACGCGTGCCGCGCACTCCTCGAAGAGCTGCCGCCACTCGCCGCCGAGCGGGCGTGCGCCGACGCGCAGACGGCGGCGTCGCAGCAGCGATCCCGAGAGCCGGGCGATCGCGAGCAACGCGCCGAGTGCCCAGACGATCGCCAGCCCGCGCGGCGTCAGCGCGAGAAGCGCGAGATCGCGCGCGGCTCCAGCGCCGGCGGCCTCGGACGCCGCGTCGCGCGTGGAAATGGGAGTTGCGTCGGCACTCGAAGAGACCGCAGAGCGAGGCGCAGGCGCGGCCGCGAGCGACGGCGACTCGACGGCAGCGGCGGCCGCCGCGACGTGTTCGGCCGCAGGCGACGATGCCACAGGCGCGGCCGCACTCTCGCGCGGTGCGGCGACAGTCGCGAGCGCGGGCGGCGCGGTGGCGCCGGCACGGTCGGGCGACGCGGCGCTAGCGAGCGTCCCGCTCGTTTCGCGGGCCGCGCCCTCGTCACGATCCTTCGCGGCAAGCGCCGACGTCGACGCCTGCGGCAGCAGCTCCGCCACCGCGGCCGGCAGCGGCAACCGCCACGCCGCCGGCAGCCGCTCGGCCACCGGCAGCAGCAACGCCCCGAGCAGCGCGCTGCTCCACAACAGATGCCGCAGCGCCGGGTTGCCCCGGCGCAGCGCGGCGTCGGCAGCGCCGGTGAGGGCGAGCAGGGCGGCCCCCTTCCACGCCCAGACGGGGAGCGACTCCAGCACGAGACGGACTTCTGTAGCGACCAGGTGGGCGGCGTTCATGTCACTTCCCCTTGAGCTGGGCCTCGGCGACGAGCGCGGAGAGGCGCTCGAGCTCGTCGCCGTCGAGGTGGGCCGATTCGAGGTCGAGGAGGGCGGCGACGGCATCGGTGACCGAGCCGGCGAAGAAGGTGCCGACGACGCGCTGCAGGGCGCTGCGCCGGGCGCGGTCGCGCGGCACCGTGGGGGCGTAGACGTAGCGCGGGCCGTCCTCGCGATGGCGCAGGTGCCCCTTGCCTTCGAGCACCCGCAGCAGCGCCCGCACCGCCGAGTAGCTGGGGCGGTCGGGCATGCCCTCGTGAACCTCCGCCGCCGTGGCATTGCCCTTGCGGTAGACGATCTCCATGATCTGGCGCTCGCGGCGGCTGAGCTGCGGCTCGTCCTTCCTCGCCATCACCACCTCCAGGTACCCTTCTACGTGCGTCGAGGCTCCGGGTTGCAGGGAATGCTAAAAAACCAGCATGCTAGATTTTTAGCACTCCGCCAGCGGTTGTCAAGGGGGTGGCGTGAGTGCGCAGCAGCGGACGCGGCTCTGGCGAGACGGTGCGCCGCGGCCATCGTGGTCCCCGCCGCCCTCCTGCTGCTCGCCGGCTGCGCCACGTCGGGCCCGCGGCCGCCTCAGCACGGCGAGCAGGCGCCACCGTCGCCGACGCCCGCGCCGACCGCCGCTCCCTCGCCGACGCCCACCCCCACGCCGCCGCCGCCCCGGCTGGTGCTTGCCGAAGAGACGTGGAGCGACCTGCCCGGTTGGAACGAGGATGCCGCCGGTGCCGCGCTGCCGGCTCTGCTGAGCTCGTGCGGAGTCTGGCGTAAGCGCGACCCCGCGGCCACGCTCGGCGAGCAGGGCGTCGGCGGCACCGTCGGGGCGTGGCTGCCGCTCTGTGACCGCGCTGCTGCCCTCGCAGTGGCTCCTTCACCGAGGGGCGCTTCGCCGACCATGGAGGCCGCGCCGACTCCATCGCCGCCGCCCGACGCCGCCGTGCGCGCGTTGTTCGAAGAGCTGCTGCGCCCAGTGGCCGTCTCCAACCGCGGCGACCGCGAGGGCCTCTTCACCGGCTACTACGAGCCGACGCTGCGCGGCAGCCGCGTCGAAGGCGGCGCCTTCACCGTGCCGCTCTACCTGCGCCCGCCCGAGCTGGTGAGCGTCGAGCTCGGCCGCTTCCGCGCCGACCTCAAGGGCAAGCGCATCGCCGGCAAGGTGGAGGACGGCACGCTCGTCCCCTACTTCGACCGCAAAGCCATCGAAGAGGGAGCGCTCGCCGGCCGCGGCCTCGAGCTGGTGTGGGTGGACGATCCGGTGGACGCCTTCTTCCTCCACATCCAGGGCTCGGGGCGCGTCGTGCTCACCGACGGCAGCGAGCTGCGCGTCGGCTACGACGGTCAGAACGGCTACGTCTACTCCGCCATCGGCCGCGAGCTGCTCAAGCGCGGCGCGCTGGCCAAGGAACAGATGTCGATGCAGTCGATCCGCGAGTGGCTCGCGGCCAACCCCGACGAGGCGCGCGAGGTGATGCGCACCAACGCCTCGTACGTCTTCTTCCGCGAGCTCGGCGAAGAGGGCCCGGTGGGCTCGCTCGGCGTCGTCTTGACGCCGGAGCGCTCGCTCGCCGTCGACCCCCTCTTCGTGCCGCTGGGCGTGCCGGTGTGGATCGACACCACGATCCCGGCCGGCGCACCGGGCGGCGCGCGCCCGCTGCAGAGGCTGCTCGTCGCGCAGGACACCGGCGGCGCCATCAACGGCCCCGTGCGCGGCGACGTCTTCTGGGGGCCCGGCGATGAGGCCGCCGCCACGGCAGGCAGCATGCGCCAACCCGGGCGGCTCTGGCTCCTACTGCCGAAGACCGTGGCGCTGCCCGATGCCCTCACCACGCTCGACGAGCCGGCGCCCGCGCCGCCGGGTTAGTCTCCGCGCCGATGGCCGACGAAGCCGGCGACGTCGAGGTCCTCGCGGAGGGACGTTTCCTGCGTCTCGTGCGCCGCAGCGGTTGGGAGTACGCCGAGCGCCGCGGGATCCATGGCATCGTCGTCCTCGTAGCGGTGACGCCGCGTGGCGAGCTGCTCCTCGTCGAGCAGCACCGCGAGGCCGTGGGCGGCACCGTGATCGAGCTCCCCGCCGGTCTCGCCGGCGACGAGGACGGCCGCGAGCACGAGTCGCTGGAAGACGCCGCCACCCGCGAGCTGCGCGAGGAGACTGGCTGGGAGGCCTCGTCGTGGGAACGGCTCTCCGCCGGCCCGCCCACCTCCGGCATCTCCAACGAGGTGGTGACGCTGATGCGCGCCCGCGGCTTGTCCCGTCACGGCGACGACGACGGCGGCGGCACCGGCGACGAGCGCATCACCGTGCACGCGATCCCTCTCGCCGAGGTCGCCGACTGGCTGCGCAGCCGCGAGGCCGGCGGCACGCCCGTCGATCCCAAGGTGTGGGCCGGGCTGTGGTGGGCCAGTGCCCCGGCTCGCTAGAGACGGGGCACCACTCACTAAGGCTTGACGGTCGCCGCCTGCCACGCGGGCGACTCGTCGGCGAAGAACACCTCGACCTGATACTGCTCGGCGTCCGGATAGCTACGCAGCAGCCACTCGCGCACGAAACGTCCGACCTGCGCCCGCGCCGTCTCGCGCACCTGCGGCAGGTTGGCTGCCGCCTGGATCGCCGTCCGGCCGGTGATCTCGCGGCGCAGCTGCGCCTGCACCTCCGCCTCGTCGCGCAGCAGGCTCCCCTGCACCACCTGCCAGCGCATGCGCGAGACGTCCACCGCCGGCTTGTTGAAACGCAGCACGGGAGCGAGCACCAGCACGCTGCCGGCGCGCTGGCCCGGCACCGGTTCGCGCAACTTCAGCTCCCACGTGCCATGGAGGTCGACGAAGTAGGTGTAGTCGACCGGCGCGGTCGCGCGCACGACCACCGGCGGCAACTCCACCGTGCCCCAGAAGACGGCGCTCCTGTCCTCGAGCTCGAAGCTCTGCACCTGCTTGAGCGTCGCCACCTGCAGATACGTCGTGCCCTGAAGGCTCGTGGTGTACGCCGCAAAGCGCCGCTGCACGGTGCCGGTGCGGAAGCCGCGCACCAGCCCGCCGATCTCGCGCACCAGCGTGCGCCCCTGCTCTGCCGCCGCGTGCGGCAGCTGCCGCAGCACGTGCGCGGCGTACCAGGCCCCGCCGGCCACGACGACGATGAGCAACGCCACCAGCCCGGCGAGCCAGGCAACGGGGTTCTTGTGGAGGGCGCGCTCGGCGGTCATCGACCGCCTGCCATTATCGGACACCGCGCGCCAGCGCCAACGCGCCGACGGCGATCCACCAGATGCCGACGAGGCGGAAGACCCACAGCAGGTTGCGGATGCCGAGCAGGAAGAAGTTGTGGGCCGGGAACGGCGGCCGCGCCGGCTCTCCGTCATCCGGAGGCGGCGTCGCCGCGAGGTAGCCGAAGGCGGCGACGTTGACGGTGATGCCGACGAGCAGCTGGAAGAGTGCCGTTGCGGGACCCAGCCACCGTCGTCCGCCGAGCGCTGCCGCCACCAGCGCGGCGAGCAGCAGCAGCAGCGGCACGAAGATGCCGAGCCGCAGCGGCAGCCGCGCGCGGTCGAGGAACGCGACGAAGCGCGCCGCCGAGTCGCGGTGACGCGGACAGACGGCGGCGACCAGCTCGCTTCCTGCGCCGTCGCGTCCGCGCCCGCCGACGAGCAGCGGCAGCGTCGCCGCCTCCGGCCGCGGCCGCCCGTTGCACCACAGGCACTTCCGCATCCGCATCGCCTCCATGTACGGCCGCGCCAGGAAGCGGTGGCCCAGCATCAGCGCCACACCGGCGCCGAGGCTCGCGGCGATCGGCTCCGGGTGGCGCACGAACAGGAAGAGCACCACCGGGATGAACAGGAAGAGCGCGACCCCGAGCAGCTGCCAGCCCAGCAGCGACTCGCCGCGCGCATCCTCGCCGGCGCGCTCGGGCGCCGCGCTCACCCCTGCAGCGCCAGCGCGAAGATCGCCGGCAGCTTCCACGGCGCCGGCGCCGCCTCGAAGAAGGTGAGCTTGCGCAGGAGCTGGTGGCTGGTGCGGTGGAGCACGAACCATGCGGGCTTCGGCTTGGCGCGGAACGGTGCACGCACGACGCCCTTCTCCACGTCGGCGAACATGTAGGTGTTGTGCACCACGCCGACGCCCGACTGGATGTCGGTCGGCGGGTGTCCCGGGTAGGCGCCCCACGGCGTCGACACCAGGCCGTAGCCGATGGCCGCCCAGTGGTTGACCGCCACGGTGCCGTAGCGCAGATCGGCGATCGCCTGCTCCACCGCGGCGCCCAGCTGCGGCTCGGCGGCGCTGCTTGGGTGCACGATGAGCGTGACGTTGAGCGTGCCCCACAGGCGCTCGTTGCAGAACTCGACCGCGGCGCGCACGAAGTCGACGGCGCTTCCCGCCGGCAACGCCACCGCGCCGAAGAAGCTGCAGAAGGCCTCGGTGTTGAAGGCGATGTCGTCGCGCGCTTCGGGGTCGAGGTCGAGGGCCATCGCCCACGGCAGCTCGCCCTGCCCCGCCTCGCCGATCTGCACCGCGTCGGGGTGCGCGGCGAGGAACGAGGCGAAGCGGTCGGCGGCACCAGGGTAGTAGGCCTTCCGCGGCGGCACTCGCTGCAGCACGTCGCGCACCGCGGCGAGGAACGCCTCGCGCTGGCTCCAGCCGCGGTGCAGCACCAGCACGCGCGCCGCGTTGCAGTTGAAGCCGGCGTTGTTGGCCAGCATGGTGGCGACGTTCTCGGCCTGGTAGGCGAGGTCGGCGTCGCTCCAGCTGCCCGGCACGACGATCACCGGGCTCACGTTGCCGAGCTCGGCCGACACCGGCTTCTCGAGCCGCGGCTTTCCCTCCTCCTTGCGGTACGCCCCTTCCGGTCCGGTGCCGAAGACGATGGCGTCGTAGGTCTTGTCCGAGCCGGTGATGTGGATGCTGTCGACGAGCGGGTGCGCGCAGAGGTAAGCGCCCTCTTCGACGCCGCCGTAGACGACGCGCAGGTAGCCCGCCTCCACCAGCGGCCGCAGCCCGCGCTCGAGGAGCGGGCCGAGGTAGTCGTTGACGCGGTGGGTCTTGAAGATCACCACCTCGTTGTCGACGAACAGCTTGTAGAGCGCGTCCATCGGCCCGATCGAGGAGACGTTGCCGGCCGAGAGCACCAGCGCCACCTTGCCGCGCGGCAGCTCCTCGCGATACGCCACCGCCTGGTGCTGCGCGATCGTCTCCGGCGTCACGCCCGGCTGCAGCCAGACCTCGCCGGTGACACCGGGGTAGAAGAGCCGGTCGTAGGCGTCGCAGGGAAACACCTGCGCCACGGTACGGCCGTCGGGGCGCTGGTGCACCGGCCCCGGGAGGCGCGGCGCGCCCTTCACCGAGATGCCGACCAGCGACTCCTGCAGCAGCCGCAGGTTGCGGATCACGAAGTAGGGGCCGGCGACCCACTCCTCGGCGCCGCGCGGCGAGTCGCCGGGGATCCCTTCGGCGCGCTGGCAGGCCGCCACCCACTCCTCGGCAACAGCGGCGAAGGTCTTGCGCAGCTGCCGCAGCAGGTCGATCTTCTCGAGCAGCGGCAGCGAGGCCCACGCCACCTTGCGCGAGCGCAACGTGTCGACCGCGGCGTCGATCGCGGCGCGCGAGCTGGGCGGGATGGCGCTTGAGGCTTCGGGGGCGCTCAGGGCGCCGGCGGCTCCACTCATCGCCGCTGAGCGTATCGCAGAGGCGGCCAGGAGGCCGGGGCGTGCGCCCCGACCTCCGCCGCTATCGGTCTTCGCTACCGCCGCGCGCGGTAGTTGATGATCAGCTCGTCGCTGCTCTCGGGAGCCAGGGCGCGGAGCGATACCACCTGCCCGACTTTCACGGTCGCCGCGATGCGCTCGACGTCGTCGACGGTCTTCACCGGCTGGCCGTTGATCTCGAGCAGCACCATGCGCGGCCGCACGCCGCCGGCCGCCGCGCCGCCGAGCGGCGACACGTTGGAGATCACCACGCCGCTCGAACGGTCGATGTTGAGCTCGCGCGCGAGATCGGGCGTCAGCGGCTCGACGCGGAAGCCGAGCGCCTCCTCGACGGCGCGGCGGTCGGTGGTCTTCTTGGCCGCCTGCTCGCCGTGCTCGAACTCGCCGAGCGTCGCGTTCACTTCCTGCCTCTCGCCCTTGCGGTAGATGGTGAGGCTCACCCTCTCGCCGGGCTGGTGACGCGCCAGCGTCGTCGTCAGGTCGGTGCCGTCCTTGATCGGCTCGCCGTCGACGGCGACCACCACGTCGCCGATCTTGAGGCCGGCCTTCGAGGCCGGCGAGTCGGGCGTCACCACCACCACCTCGGCGCCGGCGATCGACGGCAGCTTGTAGACCTCGGCGTCGGCTTCGCTGACGCTCTGGATCTGCACGCCGAGCTGCGGCCGCCGCACGTGGCCGTACTCGAGGATGTCGGCGACGGTCTTCTTGGCGATGTTGACCGGGATGGCGAAGCCGTAGCCGACGAAGCGGTCGCTGCCGTAGATGGCGGTGTTGATGCCCACCACCTTGCCGTCAAGGTCGACCAGCGGGCCGCCCGAGTTGCCGGGGTTGATCGCCGCGTCGGTCTGGATGAAGGCCTCGAGGTTGCTGGGGTTGCCGGTGAGCTGGCGCCCCTTGGCGCTGATGATGCCGGCGGTGACGGTGAACTGCAGCTCGAGCGGCGAGCCGAGCGCGAGGACCCAGTCGCCGACTTGCAGGTTGTCGGAGTTGCCGAAGTCGGCGACCGGCAGCTGCTCGCCGTTCTTGGGCTCGATCTTGAGCACCGCGACGTCGGTCATCTCGTCGCTGCCCACCACCTTGGCGGTGTACTCGCGGCCGTCGACGAGCCGCACCAGCACCTGCTCGGTGTCGGCGACGACGTGGTTGTTGGTGATGACGTGCCCCTCGCGGTCGAAGATGAAGCCGGAGCCGGCGCCACCGACCGGCTCGCCGCCACCGTCCTCGCCGTCGCCGCCGCCGGGGGGTAGGCCGAAGAAGCGGCGGAACTGCTCGGGGATCTGCTGCTGCGCCACCGATGCCTTCTTCTCGACCTGAATGAAGACCACCGCCGGCAGCGCGTGGCTGGAGGCGCTGCGGAAGGTGGCGGAAAGCGCCTGCGCCTGGCTCTGCTGGCCCGGCGTGGCGGTGTCGCGGATCTGTTCGCGAAGAGCGGGCGGCGGCTCGTTGCCGCGCTGCGCCTGCGCCGCGCCACGGTCGCCTCCGCAGGCGGCGAGGACGAGCAAACCGATGGCAAATGCCCTTTTCCCGAGGTTCCGAGGCATGCGGTTCTCCCTTGTCTGGACTTGTGCGTTCTGCATCGTCGAGCGGCGCCGTGCAAGACGTAGACCCGACGGTATTGCGAGGGAGAAGGCGTTGAGGGTGGAGGATTTGCCGGCGGTGTTGCGCCATTTTGGCGCGCTACTGGGCGGCGGGGCGGGGGCGGGCGAAGAGGATTGTGGCGAGGGAAGGGGCCGAGGGGTCGTGGTCGCGGAGCTCGACTCGGCGATCGATCTGGTAGCGGCGGGAGGCTTCGGGGTCTTGGGTGGGTGGCACGACTAGGAGCGTGGGGCGCGTGAGGGTTCCGGGAAGCGCGGGGACGAGATCGACTTCGCGGAGGCCCGAGGTCAGGTGGACGGCGGCTAGTTGGTCGACGGGGCGGAAGAAGTTGGTGGGGTTGGCGGCGGCGTAGGCGTAGCCGGGCGGGAGCGGTGGGTCGGTGAGGGCGTTGGGGAGGATGGCGACTGGGCGGCCTTCGGCGTGATCGGCGAGCCAGAGGCCGAGTCGCGTGGCGGCGGTGCCGTAGACGTGGCGCGTGCCGGGGTCTCGCGGGCCGGCGATGAAGAGGACCCACGCGTTGATGGCGACGATGGCGAGCAGCGCTAGCGTCGCCACGGCTCGAAGCACGACGGGCGCGATGCGTGAGGACACGAAGTCCCAGAGCGCGATGCCGCCGATCGCGGCTACGAGGCAGGCCCAGGGCCCGAGGGCGAGGACGCGGTACGGGTACGGCGGGCCCTCGCCTGATGTGGAGAGCACACCGCCGAGGATCATGACCGCGGGCCAGGTTAGAAGGAGGCGGAAGCGCGTGCCGTCGTCAACTCGCCTGGACGGCGGTTGCGCGCTCGGCGGCGCCGCGCGGTGGGGGCCCGCCTGCCGGGGGGTATCCCATCCGTGCTCGCCGAGGACGGCTGCGCGCGGCTGGGAGCCCTCCCCCCGGCGCGCCCCAGCGCGGCGCCGCCGACGCAACCGCCGGATCACAGTGAAGGCTGCGGGGAGCGAGAGCGCGATGAGACCGAGAAGAAGGAGGGCGCCGGTGATCGGGTCGAGCATCGGGAAGCCTGGTAGCGCGTCGCGGGCGTAGGTGCCACCGCGGACGTTGAACATCAGGAGGTGGCCGCGGAGGTTGTCGAGGATCGACTGCCACGGATGCGGGTGCGCGAAGACCGAGAGCTGGATGACGCGAACGGTGCCGACAGATTGTTGCTGCTGTTGGAGTGGTGCCCCGATGACGACGATCGCGACTAAGAAGGCGAGGATGCGTACCAGCGCGTGCTGGAGGTGCGAGCGATTGTCGTCGCCCGAGCTCGACCGGCGTCGCATCAGTGCGACGCCTTCCCAGGCGAGCCACAGGGCGGCGTGGAGGAGGACGAGGCGCGACGCTACGTAGGTGTAGAGCGACAGGCCGACGAGCACGCCGGCTGCGAACGCGGGAGCGATGCGGCCGCGGCGTTGCGCGTGGACGAGGCAGGCGAGGGCGGCGAGCTGGAGGGCGACCATGAGGACGGCGTCCCAGCCGGTGCGGCCGCTGCGCGCGGCCCAGTGCGAACAGGCGAGCAGGAAAGCGGCGAGGAGCCCGACGCGGCGGTCGGCGAGTTGGGCGCCGAGCCAGTAGAGCAAGGGCACCGCGGCGAGGCTCGGCAGCACGGATATGAGGCGCACACCGAGGAGGCCGTCGCCTCCTAACCACATGAGCACCGAGGCGAAGGCGAGGTAGAGGTTGGAAGTCTCGACCCAGCCCGGCATCAGCAGCGGCCGCGAGCCGAAGAGGCTCGGGTGTGGATCGAGACGCCAGGCGAAGACGTTGCTCGCCGTGAGCACCTCGTCGATGTAGAGGCCGGGCGGCACCGTGAAGAGACGCCAGCAGCGGAAGAAGACAGCGAGCAACGCGATGGCGATAGCGGCCGCCACCCAAATGGCGATGGCGCCGAAACGCGTTGGCGCGGATGGGAGCGTTTCGTCACTCGTCGCCGCCTTCGCTGCGAGTGGCGGCGACGAGGTGCCGTGGGGAGGGACGCTCACGTCGGCAGCGGCGAGCGCCGCGGGATGGCGAGGGTCATCAAGTCGTGCGCGGCGTCGGTCTGCGGGAAGACGGCCCGCGCTTCGGCGAGGAGGTCGTCGACGGTCTCGCCGCTGCTCTGCTGGTAGCGGGCGCTGAAGTGGGTGATGACCAGCCGCGCCACGCCGGCGCGGCGCGCGATCTCGGCCGCCTGAGAGGCGGTCGAGTGGCCGCGCTCGGCAGCCATCGCCTTTCGCGCTTCGCCGAAGGTCGCCTCGTGCACCAGCAGGTAGCCGTCGCGGGCGAGCTCGACGGCGGCGTCGCACGGGAGCGTGTCGCCGCAGATGGCGAGGACGCGACCGGGCACCGCCGGCGCCACCACGTCGGCGCTCTTCACCTCGCGGCCGCCGACGGCCACGTTGCCGCCCCGTTTCAGCGTGCCCAGATCGGGGCCGGAGACGACGCCCAGCTCCGCGGCGCGGGCAGCATCGAGGCGCCCAGCTCGCGGGGCCTCCTCGACGCGGAAGCCGAAGCACGCCACTCCGTGCGCGAGCGGAAGGCAGCGGACGCGCAGCGCGCCTTCGGCCTCGCCTTCATCGAGCACGATCCCCGGCACAAGCTCGTGCACCGCCAGCGGATACGTGCAGCCGGCGTGCGCCGCGCGCAGCGTCACCTCGACGACCTCCGCGAGCCCGGCGGGGCCGTAGAGATCGACCGCCGTCTCGACACCCAGCATGCTGAGGCTGGTGAGCAGCCCCGGCAGCCCGTAGAGGTGGTCGCCGTGGAGGTGGGTCAAGAAGATGCGCCGGATCTGCGGCGGCCGCAACGGCGTGCGCAGCAGCTGGTGCTGCGTCCCCTCGCCGCAGTCGAACAGCCACACCTCGCGCCGCTCCGCGAGGCGCAGCGCCACCGCCGACATGCTGCGCTGCCGCGTCGGCATCGCCGACCCGGTGCCGAGGAAGGTGAGCTCCACTGATGACGGACGCTACATCACGCGCACCGCGCCGGTCGTCAACGGCCGATCTTCGAGACCGCTTCGCTGCGTCGAAAGATGCTCGCGACGATGAGCCGACGTCATCGCGAGGAGCGTAGCGACGAAGCGATCTCGATGGTGCGGACCGCGGACGCTCTAGCTCGCGAGCTCGATGACCGGCTCAGCCGCCGGCGCCTGCGGCTCCCCGCGCGACACCACCACCGCCGCCGCCAAGTCGCCGGTGACGTTGAGCGTCGTGCGGCACATGTCGAGGAAGCGGTCGACGCCGAGGATCAAGCCGATGCCCTCGACGGGCACGCCGACCATCCCAAGAATCATCGCCACCACCGGGATCGAGCCCGCCGGGACGCCGGCCGTTCCGATGCCGCCGAGGACGCAGATGAGCAGCACCAGCACCTGCTGCGTCAGCGCCAAGTGGATGCCGTAGAACTGCGCCAGGAAGAGCACGGTGACGCCTTCGAAGAGCGCGGTGCCGTTCTGGTTGGCGGTGGCGCCGATGGTGAGCACGAAGCGCGACACTTGCGGCGGCAGCTTGAGGTTCTTCTCCGCCACCTCGAGCGCCGTCGGCAGCGTGGCGTTGGAAGAGGCGGTCGAGAAGGCAGTGACCATCGCCTCCTGGATGCCGCGAAAGAAGAAGCGCGGGCTCATGCCGCCGAGGAACTTGACCGCCAGCGAGTAGACGACGAACTGGTGGATGGCGAGCGCCAGCACCACCACGCCGACGTAGCGCGCGAGCTGGAATAGGACCTCCCAGCCGAGCTGCGCGGTGAGCGTGAAGAGCAGCGCCGCGACGCCGAAGGGCGCGAACGAGATCACCAACTTGATCAACGTCATGGTGACGTCGTAGAGCCCTTCGATCGCGTCTTGGAAGCGACGGGCCGCGGCCGTCGGCGTGAGGATCAGGCCGACGCCCACCATCAGCGAGAAGAACATCCAGGCCAGCATCTCGCCGCCGGCCGCCGCCTTGACCGGGTTGTCGGGGATGATCTGGATGAGCAGGTCGAGGCCGGTCTTCGGCGCCGCCGCGGCGGTCGAGAAGGTGGCGGCACGCTCCGCGGCGCCCACCGACAGCCGCGCTCTCGCCTCCTGCGACATGCCGTCGCCGGGCCGTAGCACGTTGACCAGCACCAGACCGAGCAGCACGGCGATGCTCGACACCACCACGGTGTAGGCGAGCGTCTTGGCGCCCACCCGCCCCAGCCCGCGCATGTCGCCCAACCCGGCGACGCCGAGCGCCAGCGCGGCGAAGATCAGCGGCAGCACCAGCATGAAGAGCAGGCGCAGGAAGATCTGTCCCACCGGCTGCGTCACGTACTTCACGAAGCCGGCGAGCACCGCCGAGTCGCGGGCCAGGAAGTAAGCGAGCACGCCGCCGCCCACGCCGACGACGCCGCCGATGAGCATCTTGGTATGGAGGGGCAGCCGCCGCACCGCCGCGGAGTATGTCGGGAGGGACCGGCGCTGACAAGCGCAGCGGGACGAGTGGCGCCGGCCGTGGTGCCGCCGGCAAGGCCGCCGACTTAGGATGGGCGCCGTGCCCACCGAACCGCGCTGCAAGATCGCCTTCATCGGCAGCCACGGCGTGGGCAAGACCACCCTCGCCTTCGGGCTCGCGGCGCGGCTGAAAGCGCGCGACGTCTCGCTCGAGGTGGTGCACGAGGTGGCGCGCCGCTGCCCGCTGCCGATCAACGAGGAGACCAGCGTCGCCGCGCAGTCGTGGATCCTCCATACCCAGGTGGCCGAGGAGCTGGTGGCGGCGGCGCGCTACCCGGTGGTGCTCTGCGACCGCTCGGTGCTCGACAACTACGTCTACCTGCTGCTCGCCGCCGGCGACCGCGAGCCGCTGCAGAGCGTCGTCGGCACCTGGATGCGGAGCT
>DATNCU010000459.1:0-8617 GCA_035607145.1 Thermoanaerobaculia bacterium | reverse complement strand
GGGAGCGGCGAGCAGGACGGCTGCCAGCGCGGCCAGGGCGAGCGCGGCGATCGCCGGGATTTGGCGGAGCGGTCTCATCGCGGGTTCCTCCTCGGTGTGCGGCCGGTGCCACCGCACGCGCTGGGGCATCGGCTTCTGCGGGTGAGTGCCGCCGCCGCCGCGGCGGGTTCAGCGGCTTCCTGCGCCCGGCGGCCAATTTGGCGGCACGTCGTTTGCTCCCTCACGGACCGGCGGAGCACGACCACACAGGCCATGAGGGCAAGTGATGGGACGTGTGCAACTTAGGACAAGGAGGCAGAGGATGAAGCGTGTAGTTCTTGCCATCGCAGCAACTCTCGTGCTGATCGCCCTGCCGGCCGTCGCGCAGTACACGGATCCGTCGACGACGACGCAGCCGTCCACTACGACGACCGAGCCGAGCACGACCACGACGACCACTGAGACGACGGCGCCAGCCGACACCTCGATGACGCCGCCGAGCAACAACCTCGACACGTCGACCACGACGACCACGACGACGACCGAGACGGTCGACCCCAACGCGCCCGTGCAAGAGGAGCGCACCAACCCGGTAGTGCCGACTCATGGGCCCGGCAGCGGCCTGACCGCGAGCGGCTCGGTGGTTTCCTCGAACGACGAGGAGATCGTGCTACGCACGGCCACCGGGATCACCCACTTCAAGCTGATCCCCGCGACCACCGGCGTCACCGCCTTCACCGAAGGGCAGCGGCTCACCATCGACTTCACCCGCAACGAGCAGGGCGTGCTGATCGCCCAGCAGGTCCGGCCCGAGGGCTCGACCACGTCGGAGCTCGTCACGCCGGGTGCGGCCGCAACGGGCGTTGCCACCGAGATCGACACCACGGCGTCCACCACCACGACTCCGGCCGCAGTCCCCGAGTCGACCACCACCACCACCACCGAGACTGAGACCGAGAACAACCTGCCGGCCACCGGGAGCAATGCTCCTCTGGCGGGCCTGCTCGGCCTGCTGGCGCTCGGCGGCGCCGCCGCGCTGCGCCGTCTGTAGGCGTCGCGAAGACTTCCGCCAAGCCGAGGGCTCCGCGCGCAGGTGCGGCAGCTCTCGGCCTTGAGCGGGAACTTCACAACCCGGATCGCGGCGGGGCCGCACGCGGAACGTGCGGCCCTCCGTAGATTCCGCCGATCGCTAGCTCGCTTTCAGTCGCCATGAAAACCAGTGCCTCGCCCGTATCGGCTTCTCGCGAGAGAACCGCGCGCCGGCGCCCACGTTGGGCGCGCGCGATCGAAGCGCTGCTGTGGATCGCCGGCGCGAGTGCGCTGGCCTGGGTGGGCTGGGGCTATCTCGACGCGCGCCTCTACCAGCAGCGCCAGGAGCGGCTGCTCGAAGAGGCGCTGGCGTCGCCGGCGCTCGATGCGGGAGCGGGGGAGAGCGCTGCGCGGAGCGAAGGCGAGCCGATCGGCATTCCCGCCGACGAGCTCGCGGGCAGCACGGGCGCTCCGGCGACCGAGGGCGCAGCTGTCGTACCGGCGACGAGCGATCGCAGCCGCGAGCAGCCGCGCGTCGCAGCTCGCGCCTCCAATCGCGCCGCCGCGCCACGTCCGGCGCTCGACGCGCTCGGCCGCATCGTGGTGCCGCGCCTCGGCCTCGAGGTGATCGTCGCCGACGGCATCGACGCGCGCACGCTGCGCCGCGCCGCCGGCCACATCCCCGGCACCTCGCGCCTCGGCAGCGGCGGCAACGTCGGCATCGCCGGCCACCGCGACAGCTGGTTCCGTCCGCTCAAGGACGTGCGGGCCGGCGACGAGGTGGTGGTGACGACGCCCAGTGCGATCAGCCGCTACCGCGTCGAGTGGGCCGAGGTCGTCCTCCCCGACGACACCAGCTCGTTGCGGCCGACCAGCTACCCGGCGCTCACCCTCGTCACCTGCTACCCCTTCCACTACGTCGGCACCGCGCCGGACCGCTTCATCGTCCGCGCCCGCCTCGTCGAGAGCCGCGCCGCGACGGCGGAAGACGCCGCCCGCTACGCGCCGCGCCGCGGGCGCTGAGATCGCGCCGCTGGTTCGCTGGCGCCTCCAAAGCTCGCCCTCCTCAGCCGTATAAACTTGGCTGAGATGCAGGCCGCCTCGAACGGAACGCCACTCTCGGGCGACACGGAGAGCCCCGCCACCGACTACGACGTCGTCGTCATCGGCGGGGCTTTCGCCGGCGCCGCCGCGGCGGTGCTGCTGCGCCGCCTGTACCCCCAGAAACGCGTCCTCGTCGTCGAGCGCCAGGAGCGCCACGGCAAGAAGGTTGGCGAGGCGACGGTCGAGATCTCCGGCATGTTCATGACCCGCGTGCTCGGGCTCTACGACTACCTGGTGCGCGAGCACCTGCCCAAGCACGGGCTGCGTTACTGGTTCCAGGACCACGCCGGCCGCGGCTTCGACGAGCTCAGCGACGCCGGCGCGCTCAAGGTGTCGAGCAACCCGTCGTTCCAGCTCGACCGCAGCAAGCTCGACGAGCACGTGCTGGCGCAGGCGATAGCGGCAGGAGCCGAGCTGCTGCGGCCGGCGAAGGTGACGGCGCTCGACTTCACCTTTCCGCGCATGCGCCTCGAGGTGGAGAGCGCCGCCGGTAAGCGCGAGATCACCAGCCGCTGGGTGATCGACGCCTCGGGCCGCCAGGCCTTCATCGCCCGCCGGCTGCGGCTCTACGAGCGCGTCGACGCGCACCCAACCGCCGCCGCCTGGGCGCGCTTCACCGGCCTCGCCGACATGGACGGTCCGGCGATCCTGGGTCCCGACCCACGGAAGCCGCGGCTGCCCTTCATCTCGGCGTCGCGGCGGCTCGCCACCAACCACTTCTGCGGCTACGGCTACTGGTGCTGGGCCATTCCTCACGGCGGCGGCGAGACCAGCGTCGGCGTCGTCTACGACAAGCGGATGTTCAAGTGGCCCACCGAGGGGCGCCTCAAGGAGCAGTTCCGCCACTTCGTGACCCAGGAGGTGGCGGGCCTGCGCGAGCTGCTCGCCCCCGCCACCATGGACGAGGACGACTTCCTCGCCTACGCGCACCTGCCCTACCGCTCGCGGCAGTACGCCGGGCCGGGCTGGGCGCTGGTGGGCGACGCCGGCTCGTTCATGGACCCTTACTACAGCCCGGGCCTCGACCACGCCAGCATGTCGGTGTGGGCGACGGTGCGCATGATCGGCCGCGAGCTTTCAGGCGAGCTCGACGAGAAGGCCCTCGAGGCGGCGCTCGCTCGCCACAACGGCGAGTTCGGGCGCTCCTACGACCGCTGGCTCAACGCCCTCTACGTCGACAAGTACGAGCTGATGGGCGACGCCGAGCTGACGGTGGCGTCGTTCCTGTGGGACACCGGCATGTACTACCTCGGCGTCGTGCAGTCGCGCTTCGACGACATCGAGGAGCTGGGCACCCCCGCCTTCGGCGACGACCTCTGGCAGGCCAAGCTCGCCGCCGACGTGATGATCGCCTTCAAGCGGCGGCTCATCCACCTCGCCCGCTTCCGCCGTGCCGTCGGCACCTACGGCCGGAAGAACCTCGGCTGGCGCCTCTACCCCTCGCCGTTCGACCCCAAACGCAAGCACGCGATGTATCTGGTGAAGCTGGCGCTGCGCATCTGGCTGGGCGTCGAGGCGGAGCACCTGCGCTATCGGCTCACGCACTGGCGGCGGCCGAAGGTGGAGGCCCCGGGGCCGTACCGCCACGAAGAGGCGATGGCGCCCGCCGCGGAGACGGTCGCCGCCGCGCCGTAGGGCAGGCTCCGAGCCCGCCGCCATCGCACCTCGATCGGTTGAGTCGTCGCGTGACTGACACCCCTCTCGCCGCTGTCGTTCAGCTCACCTCGACCTCCGACCTCGTCGCGAACTGGGAGAGCGCGTCGGCGCTCATCCGCCAGGCCGCGGCGCGCGGCTCCGCGCTGGTCGCCACGCCGGAGAACACCAACTACCTCGGGCCGCACGAAGAGAAGGTGCGGCTCGCCGAGCCGCTCGACGGGCCGACCTGCCGCCGCTTCGGCGCGCTCGCGGCGGAGCTGCGCATCTACCTGCTGCTCGGTTCGTTCAACGAGCGCGTGGAGTCGGCCACGGATGCGGCCGCGGCGCCGACTCGCTGCTACAACACCAGCGTGCTCTTCGGTCCCGACGGCGCGGTGCTCGCGAGCTATCGCAAGATCCACCTCTTCGACGTCGCCGTTCCGCCGGACGTCTTCTTTCAGGAGTCGGCGACGGTGGCGCCCGGCAGCGAGCCGGTTCTCGTCGAGACGCCGCTCGGGCAGCTCGGGCTCACCATCTGCTACGACCTGCGTTTCCCCGAGCTCTACCGCGAGCTCGGGCGCCGCGGCGCCGAGCTGCTCGCCGTACCCTCGGCCTTCACGCTGACCACCGGCAAGGACCACTGGGAACCCTTGATGCGTGCCCGCGCCATCGAGAACCAGTGCTACGTGCTGGCGCCGGCGCAGCACGGGCGCCACGACGACGGCGGGCTGCGCCACAGCTGGGGGCACGCGATGATTGTCGACCCCTGGGGGCACGTGGTGGCGCTCGCCGCCGACGGGCCGGGCATCGCGGTGGCCGAGATCGACCTCGCGCGGCTGCGGCGCGTGCGGCAGCACCTGCCGGCGCTGGCACACCGCCGCCTCTGAGGTTGGTCGATCCGGTCGAGTTGGTAATCTCCCCGCGATGGGACCGCCCCTGCTATTCGCCGCGCTCGCCGAAGCGGGCATGCGCTCGCCCTACCAGCAGCTCAAGGGGCAGATCCTCTCGGTGGTGGGGCTGTCGAAGGACGCCGTCCACCTCTACATCGGCCTCGGCTGCTTCCTGCTCTCGATCCTGGTGCTGCGCTTCGCGCCCACGCAGTACCGCTCGCTCGCGCTCGGCCTGCTGGTGTCGATCGGCATGGAGGCGCTCGACCTGCGCGACAACGTGCGCTATCGCGAGACGACGCGCGCGCTCGCCAGCCTCCACGACCTGTTCAACACCAACCTGCTGCCGTACCTCGTCGTGGTGGCGTTGCGCCTGCGGCTGGGCCCGCCGCCGAAGGCGCCCAAACGAACCAAGACGACGAAACAGGCGGCCAAGTAGAGCCGACCAAGTAGCGCTGCTCAGCGGACCGTGGCGGTGAAGACGTCGGGCTGCAGCCGGCCCGCGAGCGCCGAGCGCCGGTAGGTGGCGACGAACAGTGGGTGGAAGAGCTTCTTGCCCGCCACGAGTCCCTGGTAGTCGCCGAGGAAGCTGCCGCGCGAGATGGCCGCGAAGCCGGCGTCCCACGTGCCCTTGCTGATCCGCCGGCTGGGGCCGAAGCTCCTGCCGCCGTTGGTGGAAAAGGCGAGGTAGAGGTCGACGCCCATGCCGCGCGCCGGGTCTTGGCGCAGCGAGTAGTAGGCGACGCCGACGCGGCCGCTGCCGTCCACCGCGATCGCGGGCGTGAAGCTCGGCGCGTCGTCGGGGCCGTCGGAGACCACCTCTGCCGGCGACCAGCTGGCGCCGCCGTCGGTGGAGCGCGAGAGGAGGATCTGCTCGACGCTGCCGGTGAAGCGCGCGTCCTGCCACGCCACGTAGAGCGTGCCGTCGCGCGGGTCGACGGCGGCGGCGGGGATGTTGCCGCCGGTGCGCATGCCGCGCACGCCGGCGCTGAGGGAGTCGTCGATGTGGATCGGCGCGCTCCAGGTGGCGCCGCCGTCGTCGGAGCGCGCCGCCAGGAATTGCACGCGGTCGAAAGCGGTGTCGAAGCTGAAGTCGCCCCAGATCAGGTGGACGACGCCGCCCGGCCCCACCAGCGGCAGCGCGCCGAGGTTGACGCCCTGCTTGACGGTGACCGCCGGCGCGAAGCTCGCGCCGCCGTCCTCGGACCAGGAGAGCAGCAGCGGCTGCGCGAAGTCGTCGCGCGCCATGTCCCAGGCCACGTAGACGCGGCCGCGGAACGGGCTGTCGGCGTAGTTGTCGACGACGATCGCTTCCTTGTCGTCGAAGTCGCGGCCGGTGGGGCGATGCACGGTGACCGGGTCGCCCCAGCTGCTGCCGCCGTCGACGGACGTCGAGACGACGATGGCGTTGTCCGGCCGCGTCTCGTCGAAGGCGAGCGAGACGAAGTAGGCGCGGTGGTCGGGGCCGAAGGCGACCCAGGGGTCGGAGGCGCGCTGCCACGGGCCGCCGGTGAGCTGGGTGAGCGTGGGGATGAGGCCGGCGGCCCATTTGCGGCCGGAGTTGGTGGAGACGGCGAAGGCGAGGGCGCGGGCGCCGCCACCCTCGAAGCGCGCCTCTTGGTAGCCGGCGAGCAGCCGGCGCTCGTCGCGCGGGTCGATGGCGAGGAAGGGCTCGGCTTGGGTCTCGGGCTGCGCGGCGCTGGCGTCGGGCGCGACGAGGTCGACGCTTACCTGTGGGTTGGCGATGGCCGCGGCCTTGTCGTCGGCCTGAGCGCCGGCGATTGCACGCTTCGGCGGACGCCGGTCCTGCGGGCGAGCCGGCAGGGCGCCGCCGTCGAAGCGGTTCTCCAGCTCGTGGGCCTCGATCCACTCGGCGCGCGAGAAGCGCGGGGCGCTCTCGCCCGGTTGCGTGGCGAGCAACAGTGCGGCGACGAGAGTGAAGGCGGCCAGCAGGAATGCGTTGCGCGTCGAGCGGCGGCGGTGCGATGGCTTGCTTGAAGGTCGCATGGCGGTTAGAGCGCGAGCGCTGCGCGGAACCTTCGGCGGCTGCGTTCGTCGCTTCACGGCGACCCGCTGCCGGCGTGCTCCACGTCGACGACCACCCGCGGCGGATCGCTGAGCGCCATGACGCGGAACGGCAGCGTCCGCGGTGCACCGAGCGCCCAGCTCACCACGCCCTCGAAGTCGCAGCTGAGCTCGAGCGTGCGTAGGGCACCGAGCTTCGGCTGCTCCGTGCCGCCGGCGATGCTGACTCGGCCCTCGGCGTCGTGTGCCTGCGCGGGATCGAGGCGCAGCTCGAGCCAAGCCGGCCCCGTGGCCTTCACCGGCTCGCCGGAGCCGCAGTGCCGCGGCGGCGTCGTGCGCCACGCCACGCGATAGCCCGGCGAGGAGCCGGCGAGCTCGACGGTGAGACGGTCGAAGCCCTCGTGCGCGGCGGCGCGCACCGCCACCACCGTGGCGGGCGCCACCGCTGACGCGGTGGGTTCGTCGACGATGGTGGTGGCGGGGAGGAAGCGCGGACCGCCGGCTTCGGCCTGCCCCGACGGCAGCGGCGGCCGTTGCGGTGGGCCGCCGTTGCGCGAACAGGCGTCCGCGGCGATTCCGATGGCGACGGCAAGCGACAACGGCGCCGCGCATCTCGCGAAGCCGCGAGCGCAACGGCGTGATGATCCCCGCGCTCTTCGCGGCGCCACTGCGGCGTTTTCGCTCATCGGCCGAGGATCTCCGTCAGGATCTCGATGCCCTCCTTCACCCGCTCCGGCGGCGCGGCGGTGAAGCAGATCCGCACGTGAGTGGGGTAGGGGCCGAAGCTGGGCCCGGGGGCGAGGAACAGCCCGCGCTCGCCGCAGCGCGCCAGGAAGTCGTCGAGCGGATCGCCGTCGCCACCGTTCTCGAGCTGGTCGGCGACGTCGAGGAAGAGGAACGTGCTCCCCTGCGGCGCCGGGATCCCCAGGCGCCCCGCCGCCCAGCTGCCAGTCTCGCGATACTGCTCGCGCGCGGCGAACGCCCAGGCGTCGCCGGGGCCGGCGAGCGCCGCCACGGCGGCGAGCTGCGACGCCGTCGGCGTCGAGTAGAAGGTGTGGGTCGCCACCTTGCGCAGCTCTCCCATCGCCGTCGCCGGACCGACGACGTAGCCGCAGCGGTTGCCGGCCATGCCGTAGGCCTTGGAGAAGGAGTGCGCGGCGAAGGTGCGCGCGGGGTCGAACGGGCGCGAGTAGACGTGCTCGCCCGCGAACTGGTAGTGCTCGTAGACCTCGTCGGCGATCACCCACAGCTCGTGCTCGGCCGCCCAGGCGACGAGCGCCCGCAGCACCTCGCCGGGGATCACCAGCCCGGTGGGGTTGTTGGGCGTGCTCAGGTAGAGCGCCACCGTACGGTCGGTGCGGTGACGCTCGACCTGCTCGACGGCTTCCGCCGGCGTCGTCACGCGGCCGAGGAACGGCACCGCCACCGGCGTGCCGTGGAACGAGCGCACGATGCCGGCGATGAGCGGCCAGTACGGGGCGAGCAGCAGCACCTCGTCGCCGGGGCTCACCATGGCGCCCACCGCGGCGCCCAGCGCGCCGGTGGCGCCGGCGGCGATCAGCACGTTGTCGGGCGTCGTCGGCACGCCGCTCTTCTCCTCGACGCAGCGCGCCACCGCGGCGAGCAGCACCGGGTGCCCCTGCGGCGCCGTGTAGCGGTGCATGCCTGGGTGCTCGCCGACGCGCAGGTCCTCCATGCGACAACCGGTGGGCGGCTCCATCCAGGTGTCACCGACGTGCAACGGATAGACCGGCCCCCGGTGCGTCGCCAGCTTCTGCGCCAGCTTCGAATAGACCGAGCCCGAGATGGCGGTAACGGTGGGGGAGAGCTGCGGGTGCCGCGGCATGGCGGAGGCGATGCTAACGGAAGAGTCAGTAGCTCACTGCCGCGGCGGCGGGGGCGGCGGCGGTGTCGGCGTCGGGCTCGGCAGCGGCGCCGGCTTCTTCTCCTCCTCCGTC
>DATNCU010000206.1:0-6078 GCA_035607145.1 Thermoanaerobaculia bacterium | reverse complement strand
AGCGAGTAGCCCGACTCGCGGTTCTCGCGGCCGGCGAGCTGCACCAGGAAGGGGTCCTCGGTGGGGCCGAGGTAGAAGGTCTCGACGCCGCGGTTGGTGGCGGGCACCAGCCAGTTGAGGTGGATGGAGAGGAAGAGGTCGGCCTTCGCGTCGTTGGCGAAGCGGGCGCGCTGCGAGAGGAGGACGCGCTCGTCCTTGTCACGCGTCATCAGCACCTCGATTCCCTGCTGCGCTTTCAGCAGGTCGCGCAGGCGCAGCGCGATGTCGAGGGTGATGTCCTTCTCGAAGTGGCCGTCGGGAGTGACGCTGCCGACGTCTTTGCCGCCGTGGCCGGGATCGAGGACGATGCGGCGCACGCCGACCGGGAAAACGGCGCGGTCGAGCGGCCGCGGCTCGCCGACGATGCGTGGCGAGGCGGCGGCGAGGGCGTTGGCCGCGGCGGCGGGTGCAGCACCCAAGGCAGAAGACCGCGTCGCGAACCCCGTCGGCGTCGCCGGAGCGGCGCTCGTCGCCTGCGCGGAGGGCGCCGGCGGCGCCGAGGCGCGGTTGGGCAGCAGCAGGAAGGTGCCGGCGAGGAGTCCGGGGACGGCGACGGTCAGCGCCGTCCATCGCCGCCAGCGACGCGGCCGGCCCAGCGGCGGCCGCTTCCCCGCCTTGATGTAGACGTTGTCGCGCACCACGGCCTTGAGCAGCTCGCGGCGCTGGCGGGCGGAGACGGAAGTGCCGGTGCGGCTCGGATCCACCGCGGAATCAACCCCTTCCCGGGCAGTCGCGGCGGCCCGCCATGACCTCGGGCCGCTCCCATCCTGCGCTGCCGCGGAACGCACCAAATGCTACCACGGCGAGAGTTAGCGCCCGTGGCGCCGGCGTCACACGCGGGGGCCCGCTGACTACGGCTGTGGCTCGTTGGCCGCTGGCGCTTCCTCGCCTACCAGCGCCCGGCTCTCGGCATAGGAACCGAACAGCGGCAGCTGCAGCGGCGCCCCTTCCAGCAGGTTCGAAGCGGTGACGCCGAGCAGCCGCACCGGCCGGGCGGCGGCATCGGTCCTCCGCATCAGCGCGACGGCGTGCCACGCCAGCGTCGGCTCGTCGCAGCAGGCGACGCCGAAGGTGTGGCCGCGCGTCACCGTGGTGAAGTCGGCGTAGCGCACCTTGATGGTCACCGTGCGCGCCAGCAGCTGCCGCTTCTGCAGGTACTCCGCCACCTCGCCGGCGTGGCGAGCGAGCTCGGCCTCGATGGCGACCGGGTCGTCGAGGTCGCGGGCGTAGGTGGTCTCGGTGCCGACGCTCTTGCGCTCGCGCTCCACGCTCACCGGCCGCTCGTCGATGCCGCGGGCGTACTGGTGCAGCGCCTCGCCCCACTTGCCGAAGCGCTGGGTAAGGACATCGACTTCGAGGCGCCGCAGGTCGGCCACGGTGGTGACACCGAGCTCGGCGAGCGACTGCTCGGTGGCCGGCCCGACGCCGTGCAGCCGCCGCACCGGCAGCGGCGCGAGGAACGACTCGACCTGCGAGGGCTTCACCACAGTGAGCCCGTCGGGCTTGTCGAAGTCGGAAGCGATCTTGGCGACGAGGCGGTTCGGCCCCACGCCCACGCTCACCGTCAGTTTCCGCTCCTCGCGCACGCGCCGGCGGATCTCGCGCGCGATGGCAGTGGCGCTCCCCCAGCGCCCCAGATGATCGGTCACGTCGAGGTAAGCCTCGTCCAGCGAAGCCGGCTGCACCAGCGGCGTGACCTCGTGGAAGATGGCGAAGATCGCCTCCGACTCCTTGCGGTAGCGCGTGAAGTCCGGCTTGAGGATCACCAGCCCGGGGCAGCGCCGCACCGCGTGCGCCGAAGCCATCGCCGAGTGGATCCCGTACTTCCGTGCCTCGTAGCTCGCCGCGGCAACCACGCCGCGGCCCTCGGGGCTACCGCCAACCACGACGGGCTTGCCGACGAGCGACGGATCGTCGCGTACCTCCACCGCCGCGTAAAAGCAGTCCATGTCGCAATGCAGGATCCGCCGGTCCGCCATGGGCACCGACAACCGTACACCGCGAAATCAGGGCACGGTGCCCTGAGGAGCTGCACCCGCGAGGCGCAGCGAGGAGACGTCGTAGCCGCCTTCGACGAGGGTGGCGAGGAGGCGGGCGCGGGCGGTGTCGGGGCCGAGGTCGGGACACCAGGTCGCGGCCGGGAGCGGCGTCACGGCGAGGCGGTCGTGGGGCAAGTCCAAGGCGTAGCTGCGGTGGCCGTCGAGCAGGGTGAGGGTGCCGAGCGAGAAGAAGGGCGGGCGCGGGACGATGAACACCTTGGCGCCGGCGTTTTCCATCAGGTCGATGTTGGGGGTGGCGACGATGACCGGGCGGCAGGGGGGCTCGCCGCGCAGCAGCGAGCGGCCGCGCATCGTTTGCGGAGCTGGGATGCCGAGAGCGTCGAGCACAGTGGGCGCGATGTCGAGTGGCTGGGTTAGGTTGCGGATCCTGCCGGCATGGGCGCCAAGGGGGAAGCGCAAGAGCAGTGGCACCGGGCGGTCGGCGCCGTGGGCGCGGCCGTGGTCGGAGTAGACGACCACCAGCGTGCGCTCGAGGAGCCCTTCGCGCTGCAGCAGCGCAAAGATCGCCTGCACGCGCTCGTCGAAGTCGAGGATGGCGTCGTCGTAGCTGTCCCGGCGCGGGCCGTGCTTCGAGGCTTCATTCGCACCCGCTCCGCGGCGGCGCGCGAAGTAGCGCGGGCCGTGCGTTGCCATCAGGTGGAGGTGGGCGAAGAAGGGCCGCGGCGCTTCGCGGATGAAGCGGGCGAGCGCCGCCATCCTCTCGTCGTCGGGGGCGAACGAACCGCCCTCGCCCCGCACCTCTTTGAAGGCGAGCGCCCCCACGCGAGCGGCCGGCAGCGTGCGGTCCTGCGCCCGCTCCGCGAGGATGGTGAGGAACAGCGGCAGCGAGGGGGGGAAGCGGTCGAGAGCGAGGCGAGTCCAGCGGCCCGCCTCGAGCCGGCGGCCGTTGGCGACGGCGAAGGAGTCGACGAGGTTGAGGTCGCCGGCGTCGCCGTAGTAGCGGATGGTGAGCTGCGCCGTCGCGTAGCCGTGGGCGCGGAGGATGCCCGGCAGGTGGGTCCGCGCCGCGCGGCCGCGCGCGACGTCGGGCGGATAGATGAGGCCGGTCTCGGTGGGCAGCATGCCGGTAAGGATCGAGACCAGCGAGGCGCCGGTGACCGGCGCGTTGACGTAGGTGCGCTCGCAGATGAGCGACTGCAGCGCGATGCTGGCGAGGAACGGGGTCGTCGGTTTGTCGTAACCGTAGAGCGAGGTGCTCGCCGCCTCGATGCCGTCGCCGCCGAGCAGCAGCACGTTCCACCGCGGCGAGGGCGCTCCCGGCCGGCGCGGCGGAACCGGCGCCGCCGGCACGGCGCGCGGGAAGAACGCCAGCGACGCGGCGCCCAACACGGCGGCTGCCAGCGCCGTGACGCCGAGCGCCCGGCGAAGCCGCGGCCGCCGCTCTGCGGCCGCGGCCCACCCCAGGAGCCGCTCCAGCAGGCCGAGAAAGAGCAGCGCCGCGAGCACCGGCCGCATCCACCGCCACGGTCCCCCGATCGTCGTCAGCCCCGAGCCGAACAGGGTGTGCACGAAGTTGTCGAGCATGACGAGCGCCGACAGCCCAAGGACCGCCGCCGTCGGCGCGAGAGCGAGACGTCTCCACCACGACTCCAGCCGACGCGACTTAGTGGTTCGATCCGCACCCATCGAGATCCGCCCAGGCAATGCCGCGATCGCCGTCACCACCACCATCAGCGCGCCGAGCAGCAGCGTCGCCGCGCCCGGCATCAGCAGGCGCTCGCGCGCGCTCAGCGAGGAGAGGAACGAGACGGCGGTGGCGAAGAACAGCCACTCCATCACCACGTACCAGAGCGTGGCCAGGAAGGCGAGGCTCAGCAGCAGTCCGAGGCCGAAGCCGCCACTTCGCTCCCCTGCGCCGTCCCGATCGCTGGCCACCGCGGATGCTTCCCTCGACCGAGGTGCCTGACTCGATCCAGGTATCTGCTCCACCCGCGGTGCCCGGCTCAACCGCCGACGACGGGCGCCTCGGTGGCGCTGTAGCGGGTGCGCTCCTCGGCCAGCATGGTGGCGAGCCGCCGCTGCAGGTCGGCGTCGTGGAGAGCGAGGATGCGCGCGGCGAGCAGACCGGCGTTACGCGCGCCGTCCACCGCCACCGTCGCCACCGGGATCCCCGGCGGCATCTGCACGGTCGACAGCAGCGCATCGAAGCCGCCTAACGGCCCCGACGCGAGCGGCACCCCGATCACCGGCCGCAGCGTGTGCGCGGCGACGACGCCCGCAAGGTGGTTGGCCATGCCGGCACAGGCAATGAACACCTGCACGCCGCGCGACTCGGCGTCGCGCACGTAGTCGACGGTGAGCTCCGGCGTGCGGTGCGCGGAGAGCACGCGCAGCTCGGAGGCGACGCCGAGCTGCGAGAGCGCCTCCTGCGCCTTGGCCACTTTCGGCACGTCGTTGGGGCTCCCGGTGAGGATGGCGACCAGCGGCGACGACTCGGGCACGATCCGACCTCCTGACTCAGCGCCCCGGCGGCGCGCTGGGTTGCGATCTGCGTTGCGATGCGGGTTGCGACTTCGGTGGCGACCCCGGATGCAGCATCGGCGTCGGCGCCGCGGCCGGCCCGAGCTGGGTCCACGACGCCGGCTTCATCTCCGCGGTGCCGCCGTAGGGGGCGAGAAACGAGGCGCGCACCTGCAGGTCGCTGAGGCCGCCTTCGACAGTGCGCAGCTCGATGGGGCCGCTGCTGAGCGCCGCGCCTGCCGGCAACAGCGGCGCGAAGAGCCGCGCCACGGTGGGGTTGCGCAGCGCGCGCACCAGCTCACCGTCGGCCGTCGTCGCGTAGAGGTCGTAGCGGTAGAACTGCCCCGGGTCGACGTCGGCGAAGACGCCGCCCTGCGCCCACAGCTCGACGAAGTTGCTGTCCACCTGGCCGAGGTCGCTCGGCTCGGTGGAAGGGTTCTCGAGCGTCAGCCGGATGGTGACCCGCCCCCGCGTCGCCGCAATCTTTTCGACGATCGCCCGCGGTGCAGGCAGCGCGGGCTCCTCGGAGCCGATGCGCGCCAGGCTCGCGGCGGAGAGCGTCAGCTCCTCGCCCGGGTGCGGCAGCCGGTAGTAGAGCTCGCCCAGGCAGTGTGCGAGCTTCCACTCCGCGATCTGGCGCCGCAGCTCCTGCAGGTGCGCCGTCGAGGTGGCGACGACGCGCACGTTGTCACCCACCAGCAGCGGCGTCTCCCCCACCCGCGTCGCCACGTCGGCGCTGAAGGCGTAGACCTGGCGGTCGATGCCCTCGAGCGAGAAGCCGTGGCGCACACGCAGCCGCCGGTTCCACGCCAGGTCGGCGAGGCTGACGCCGGGGAGCTCGCCCGCCTCGGCGCCGCCGCGGATGAGCGTCGCGTGGCCGCGCACGACGACGCCGACGAGGAACGGCTCCTCGAGCGACTCGAGCTCCTTCGCCGCCGCGGCGAGCTGCTGGAAGTCCCACGCCGCGGGATCGTCGGCCTCGTCCTCGCGCACGCCGTAGAGGAACGACACCACGAAGTCGGTCGCATCGGTCAACGCCTCGATGCCGTCAGCGGCGACGGCATCGCGCGGCAGCGTCGCCGAGAGCAGCAGCGACGGCTCGAGCTCGCCGCGCAGCGCCCTCGCGAGCGCCGCCCCGTCCTTGCCGGGTACGCCCGCCAGGTCGAGGTGCCAACCGGCGACGGCGAACTGGGCCTCCTCGGCCTGCCGCGCCACGCTGCCGAGCACGGTGGCGAGCTCGTGCGCGGCGCCGTCGGCGTCGGCGAGCGCGCTCGGCCAATCGCCGCGCAGCACCAGCGTGGCGCGCACGCGGCGAGGCGGCTGCGGCAACGGCTGCGGCGCCACCTGCGGCCGGCCGCCTTGCCACTCCAGCCGCGCCGCGTCGACGAACAGCTCGCCGATGCCGCCGGCCTCGAGACGGGCGAGATCGGCCACCGCGAGCGGCGCCGCCGCGCCGTCCACCCACACCGCCGAGCCCGCGGCACGCCCGTGCTCGCCGCCTCCTCGGCAACCGGCGAGG
>DATNCU010000371.1:0-2743 GCA_035607145.1 Thermoanaerobaculia bacterium | reverse complement strand
CTCGTCGCCCACGTCACCGCGCCGACGGTGCAGGAAGTGGGCGCGCAAGGAGTCGGTGCCACCGTGCGGCTCGACACGGCGAAGCTCGAGTGTGCAGCCTGCGGCGCCGAGCTGCCGCTGCATGCCGAGTTCTGTGGCAGTTGCGGGCATCGCGTTGGCGCGGACGTGCCCGCGGCTGACGGGGTCGAGCTACCGCGGCCGGTGGTCGCCGATCCCGCGCCACCGCCGCCGCCGGCCAGCGCGCCCGCGCTCCCGCCGACGCCCTACGTGCCGCCGCCGCTGGTGGCGCCGCCGGGGCCGCCGCCGGTGCCGGTGGAGAGTCGCGCCGCGGTGCCGGCGGCGCCCGCCGCGCCGCCACCGCCTCCCGCTGCGCCGCACGCGCGCGAGCCGCTGGCGACGAGCGGCGCGGAGATCCTGCCGCCCATCGCCGACCACGTCTTCGAGACGTCGGGACCGCCGCCGCTCGCCGGCGGCCGCCCCGAGGGCGCGGCGGGCCGCCGCTCGGCGCTCGCGCCCACGCCGCCGCCGATGGCCCTCGCCGACGTGCCGTTGCCGCGTCCGCCGGCTCCGCCTGCCGGAGGCGCCGGTGCTGCCGCCACGGCGCCGGTGATGCAGGCCCAGCCCGCCGGCGTGCTGCGGCCGGCCGGCTTCTGGATCCGCGTCGCCGCCAACCTCATCGACGCGGTGTGGATCTCCGTTCTGCTCTTCGCCGCCACCATCCCCTTCGGCGGCCCGCGAAGCTCGACAGGTGCCGTGGTCTCGTCGCTGCTCTCGCTGCTGCTCGGCATCGTGGTGCCGATCGTCTGCTGGGCCCTCTTCGGCGCCACGCCGGGCAAGGCCCTGCTCGGCCTGCGCGTCATCGGCGGCAAACGCCGCCGCGGCCTCGGCATCCCGCTCGCCTTCTTCCGCCTCTGCGGCGTCATGGTGAGCGCGGTGCTCTTCGGCCTCGGCTTCGTGATGGTCGCCTTCACTCGCGACAAGCGCGGCCTGCACGACCACCTCGCCGGCACCGCCGTCGTCCGGCGCTAGCGGCGTCGAGTCAGGCGCGCTCGCGAGCGAGTGGCGGTGCGCCGGCGCCGATGGGCACCGACTCGCCAGCTGCGGCGCCACTGAGCTGCGCCAGCATCGCGGTGACCGCAGCCTCCGCTCGCCGCGCAATCTCGTCGCGCGCGGTCACCGGCAGCCCGGCGGTGGGGATCGGCTCGCCGATCATGACCCGCGCCGGGCCCGGGCGCAGGCTTGCTCCCGGCGGCAGCAGCTCGCGTGTGCCCCAGACCGCCACCGGCACCACCGGCACTCCAGCCGCGAGCGCCGGCGCGAAGGCGGCAGACTTGAACGCCTGCGGCTCGCCCGGCGCGCGGCGGGTGCCGGCGGGGAAGGAGAGCACGCTGCCGCCGGCGCGCAGCAGCGCGGTGACGGCGTCGACGCCCTCGGCGCCGCTCCGCTTCCGCTTGCGGTCGACGAAGACCATCCCCATCGCCTCCATGTACCAGCCCATGAAGGGCACCGAGCGGAGCTCGCGCTTGGCGACGAAGCGCAGGTCCACGGGCAGGCCGCGGAAGAGCATCGGAATGTCGGCGAACGATTGATGGTTGCAGGCAAGGAACCAGGCGCGGCCGGGGTCCAGCTTCTCGGCACCCATCACCTTCAAGTCGACCATGCAGATACGGATGAGCGCCGGGGCCCAGCAGCGGCGGGCCATGGCGAGGCCGACGTGGGTACTGCGGGTGACCACCGTCGCCGCCACCGCGATCGAGGTCAGGACCACCGTACAGAAGGCCATGAGGAGCCACTGCAGCGCGTTGACGACGGCCCAGAGGAGGCGCTTCATGTGGTCGGCCGGATCTTAACTGGCGGGTACTAAGATCTAGTGATGCAGCAGACGGCCTTCGCCGCGCCCGCCGAGCCCGGCATCGCGCTGCCGCGGCCCACCCTCACCTGGGTGGCGCGGGCGGCGGCGTTCGCGCTTGGCCTCGTGCTGCTGGTGGCGACGTTCGCCAAGGCGCTCGACCCGCGGTCGTTCGCCGAGATGCTGCAGAACCAGGGGCTGACCTTCGGGTTGCCGCCGATGGTGGCCGCCGTGTTGGCACTCGCCGTCGAGGGTGGGCTCGGCCTGCTGCTGGTGCTCGGCATCCGCCGCCGCTGGAGCCTCGCCGCGGTGACGCTGCTGGTGATCGGCTTCGTGACGCTCAACGGCTGGGAGTGGTGGCGCGCCGCGCACGGCGCACCACCGGCTGCCGGCTGCGGCTGCTTCGGCAACCTCGTGCAGCGCTCACCGGCGGCGGCCTTCTGGCAGGACCTGGCGATGCTGGTGCCGTTGCTGTTGCTCTCGTGGCTGGCGCTGCCGCGCGACTCGCGTGCGCTGCCGCCGCGCCGCACGGCGGCGGCGGTGGTCGGCATCGCCGCCATCGCGATGCTCGCCTGGCGCGCGCCCGAGCTGCCGCTCGACGACGTGGCGACGCGCCTCAAGCCGGGCGTCGAGCTCTCGCAGCTCTGCGCCGGCAAGGAGCCGCGCGTCTGCCTCGACGACGTGCTGCCGGACGCGGCGAGTGGCCGCGCCTGGGTCGTCCTCGTCGACCTCGAGCAAGGCGAGCACTGGGCCGACGCGCTCAATGCCTTTGCGGCTGGCCAGAGCACGCCCGTCATGGCGCTCGCCAGCGCGACTCCCGAAGAGAAGACCGCCTTCACCTGGCAGTGGGGCCCAACCTTTCCGGTGCACGAGGCCGATGCCGCCCTGCTGCGA
>DATNCU010000369.1:0-5042 GCA_035607145.1 Thermoanaerobaculia bacterium | reverse complement strand
GGGTGGAGGTAATGCCGGAGAAGAGGGCGCGGACATAGAGGCCGCTGCCGCCGACGACGATCGGGAGGCGGTTGCGGGATTGGATGTCGGCGATGGCCGCGCGAGCTAGGGTTGCGAAGGCGCCGGCGGTTAGGGGTTGGTCGGGGGCGAGGATGTCGAGGAGATGGTGGGGCGCGCGCGCGCGGTCGGCGGCGCTGGGTTTGCCGGTGCCGATGTCGAGGCCGCGGTAGACCTGGAGCGCATCGGCGTTGACGATCTCGCTGTCTAGGTGCTCGGCGAGATGAAGCGCGAGCGCGGACTTGCCCGTGGCGGTTGCGCCGACGATCGCCAGGACTTTCGGCACCGGCGCAGTCTAGTGAAGGCGAGGCGGTCGCACGTACGGCGCAGCGTGGTTGACTTGGCGCGGGGCGTGAGGGACCTGCGCTCGTAAGCCGGAGTGGGCGCCGCGCTGCACGGGTCCCCGCTTGCCGATCGGTATCCCGTTCGTGCTCGCCGAAGACGGCTGCGCGCGACCGGGAGCCCTCCGACTCGGCGCGCCCGCTCCGCGCGGCGCCCACTCCGGGTTCGGTGGTTACGGTGCTGCGGTTTCGAGCCTCCATGTCTTGCCGAAGCCCACTCGAACCATTCCTTCTCGATCGGTTCGAAGGATCGGGATGTTCTCGCGAGCGAGCGTGGCGAGCACTTTCGGCGAGGGATGGCCGTAGGCATTGCCGGCGCCGACCGAAATGAGTGCTAGGCGTGGGCTGGCGGCACGCAGGAACGGTGTGATGGTTGAGCTGGGGCTGCCGTGGTGGGCGACCTTGAGGAGGTCGCAGGCGACGGCGTCGGGGCCGTAGCGGCGAAGAAGCTTCGCTTCGCCGGCGGCGTCGAGGTCGCCGGTGAGGAGGGCGCGACGGCCGGCGGCTTCGGCGAGTAGGACTAGGGAGCGGTGGTTGTCAGGCCCTTCGCCGTCGCGGTCGGGGTTGAGGACGCTGAGGCGCCAGCGGGCGAGGCGGGCGACATCGCCGGCGGCGAGCTCGCGGTACGGCGTGCGGCGCACGTGCAGGCTGGCGCCGCACGGAGTTTCGGCGATGCCGTGTGGTGCCCAGACTTGGGCGACGGGGAGCTCGCGGAGGAGGTCGGCGGCGCCGCCGCAGTGGTCGCTGTCGGGGTGCGTGACTGCTAGAACGTCGAGTTGACGCACTCCCAGGGCGGTGAGAGCCGGAAGGAGCACGCGGCCGCCGAAGCCGGGGCGGCGCCAGCCGCCGCCGTCGATGAGCAGCGTGGCGTCGCCGTCGCGGAGGAGGATGGCGTCGCCCTGGCCGACGTCGAGCATGACCAGCTCGGGCTCGGGAGGTGGAGCGGCTGGCAGGGACGCAACGACGAGCGCGATCGTGAGGACAGCCCGCAGGGCGAGGCTCCAGCGCGGGCGCGGCAGCAGGACGCAGGTGACGATCAGGAGCGTGATCGCCCAAGCGCACCACCACGGTGCCTGCTGCGGCCATGTGATCCAGCGGCTGGCCGGCAGGTGCTCCAGCCATGCGAGCGGCGCTGCCAGCCGGTCGAGCAGGGGCAGCAGGACGTCCGCCGACTCGCCGATGGCGAGACGCAGCACGGCCCAAGCGAGCGCGATCACCAGCGCGATGCCGGACCACGGGATGGCGATCAGGTTGGCGAGCGGCGAGATGGGGCTCAGCCGGCCGAAGGCGGCGAGCGACCAGGGCAGCGTCGCGAGCTGCGCGGCAAGCGTCACGGCGAGCGGCGCCGCGAAGATGCCGAGCGCCCGCAGGTGGTGGCGCAGCGGCGCCGAGAAAGCGAGCAGGCCGCCGGTGGCCGCAACGCTGAGCTGGAAGCCGAGGTCTTCGACCCATGAGGGGTCGAGCAGAACGAGCAGCAAGCAAGAGACGGCGAGGCTGTTGAGGGCCGCCGGGAGGCGCCGCAGCAGGAGCGCGCCGACCACGACAGCCGCCATCAGCAGCGCGCGCAGCAGCGACGGGAGCGGGCCGACGAGGAGCGCGTAACCGAGGACGCCGGCGAGCGTCCCCAGCAGGCGCAGGCCGCGCGGCGCGCGCAGCAGCAGGACGAAGAAGACTGTCGCAACCATGCCGACGTTGAGGCCCGACACCGCGACGAGATGCGCGAGACCTACGCGGCGCATCGCCTCCCGCTGCGACGCAGGCAACGCGTTGCCGTCGCCCAGCAGCAGGGCACGGGCGAGCCGCAGGCCCCGACGCTCGCCGTCGGCGTCACCATGCGCCGGTTGCTCTTGCCGATCGACTGCCGCGACGGCGACGGGAAAGAGCCTGCTCCGCGCGGCGGCCGCGGCGCGCGACAGCAGGTCCGGCTCGCCGGTCGCCTCGGCGAGGCTCGTGCCCTTCACCCACATGCTCCAGCTCCCCACCTCGGTGACGACGCCGTTGCGGTAGACCCGAGGCGGACGCAGGTAGCCACGCACCGAAAGGCGGCCGCCGCATCTCGCCGCCGTCGAGCGCTCGGGTAGGTGCACGCGAACGCGCGCGGCGGTGCGCCGGAGGGCCCTGCCCTGCTTCACTTCGGCGACGGCGAGCCAGGCGCTCTCGCCTTCCTCGTCGGCTGCCCAACAGCCGGCAACCTCTCCGGAGAGTGTCACTGGCCGGCTCGGCTTCAGCGCGAGGAAAGCCTCCCGCGGCGCCACCCAGCGCACCTGGGCCCACAGCAGCCCGAGCGCCGCCCAGGCGATCAGCGTGCCTGCACGCCTTCCCAGCGCCAGGCCGCCGGCCCCGAGGACGACCACGAGCGGCACCGGCAGCCAGACGCACCGCGACGCAAGCCAGGCCGCAGCGACGACGACCATCGCCGGCACGAGAAGCGGCGCGCGAACGGCGAGCGGCGGCGTGGATGCCGGTTCCTCCACGCCCCATCAGACGGATTTCCGCCGCCGAACCTTGCAGTGCCCACGACCGGTCGGCCGCCAGCGAGGCACAGGGAAGCGCGATCAGCTACCGCCACGCGCGTATCGCGCCGGCGACGCGCGATAGCGCGTCCGGCTCACGTGGGCGTGAGGCTCTTCACCACTTCGCGGAAAGGCTTTGCTGCCCTCGGGTCCTGAACCACCTGTTTGAAGACGACTTCCGTCTTATTGATGGAGACGACGTCGCCGTCATAGAGCTGGTCGCCCTCCCTGAGCAGATACCCTCTGGAGGTACCGGGCGCCGAGACCTGCGCCACATAGCCTTTCGGATTCCTGAAAATCCCTACCAGCTTGATCTCGTCGATGAGCAGCCCCGGCACACCGTCCGGTCGCGGGGCGGCCGATCGAAGGCCCGTTTCTTCCACGCCTTCCTCCTCTCCGAGTCTGCGACCCTCGCCAGCTCGTCAGCTGCATGCTGACTCCGCACGCTTACTGGCGGGGTCAGAATAACGTGAGCACCGGCAGCCCGGCGGTCCGGCGGAGCCGCTGACGGCGCAGCTGCGAGCGCAGCGCCGCGAGGTCGCCCTCCGGGAAGCGATCCCGCAGGCCCTCGAGGATCGCTTCGACCTCGCCGTCGACCCGTTCGCGCGCGGCCGCGTCGAGCCCGGCGTCGAGGGCCGCCATCAGCTCGTCGTCGAGTGCGCGCAGCGCCTGCTCGACGACTTCCGCGGGACCGGCAAGCGCCAGCACGCGAGCGCGCCAATCATCCCGTCCCGCGAGCTCCGCCGGCAGCGCCTCCGCCAGCGCCGCCAGCCGCTCCCCCACCGGCGTCTCGCTCGCCACCTCCCGCCGCCCCGGGCCCTGGAGCTCGCGCACCTCCGCCCACGCCGCGTCCACCGCCCGCGCGCAATACCGCAGGCTGTTGATGCGGTCCTTCGCTCCACGCTCGCGGCGCCTGGCGAACACATCCTCGAGAGTTGCCACGACCAGCGACAACGGCACGCCTTCGCGCCGCCAGCGCGTCGCCACTTGGAAGTCGGCCGGCGAGAGCAGCAGCGGCGCGCCGCGCAGACGCACGAAGGCGTCCTCGACGGCGTGGAAGTAGGCGACCTCCTCCGCGCTCGGCGGCGGCGCGGCGGCAGCGTCGGTTCGCCGGCGCGAGCCGCCGCTGTCAGCGGTTGCGCTCATGGACGAGCTTGAGCCCAATGAGCGTCAGCTGCGGCTCGACGTGGGTGATGCGCTCGGAGCCCTCTGCGATGAGCTCGGCGAGGCCGCCGGTGGCGATGACGGCGCGCAGGTCGGGCAGCTCGCCGGCCAGCCGCGCGAGGATGCCGTCGACGAGGCCGACGTAGCCGAAGTAGAGGCCCGACTGCATGGCGCCGGCGGTGTTCTTCCCCACCAGCCGCGAGGGCCGGCGGATGTCGACGCGGTAGAGCCGCGAAGCGTGGGCGAAGAGCGCCTCGGCGGAGATGCCGATGCCGGGGCAGATGATGCCGCCGGTGTACTCGCCCGCGGCGTTGACGACGTCGAAGGTGGTGGCAGTACCGAAGTCGACGACCACCACCGGCGCGCCGAACAGCTCGCGCGCGGCGAGCGCGTTGACGATGCGGTCGGCGCCCACCTCGGCCGGGTTGTCGTAGCGGATGGGCATGCCGGTCTTGACGCCGGGCTCGACGAAGAGCGCCTCGCGGCCGAAGAAGCGGCGCGCCAGGCGCTCGAAGACGGCGTTGAGCGGCGGCACGACCGACGAGACGACGACGGCCTCCGCGCTTTCGGGCGCCAGCCCCGCGCGCGCGAAGAGCGGCAGCAGCAGCGCGCCGTACTCGTCGGCCGTGCGCTCGGCGTCGGTCGACAGCCGGAAGCTCTCCACCAGCTCGTCGCCGCGGTAGACGCCGAGCACGGTGTTGGTGTTGCCGACGTCGATCAGCACGAGGAGCGAGCCGCCGGCAGCGCCCGTCGCGCTTCGATCCGCTGCTCGCGCGCTCACAGCTCCCCTACCTCGGCAGTCACCAGTACCTCCTCACGGCCGGCAACCGCGAGCCGCAGCAGCCCGTCGGATGTCAAGCCGAGGAAGGTGCCCACCACCTCTTCATTGTCGGACTGCCGGCAGCGCAGCGTCTCGCCTGGCAGGTGCAGCGAGCGCGCCGTCCAGCGCGCCACCGTCCTCTCCCGC
>DATNCU010000325.1:0-9968 GCA_035607145.1 Thermoanaerobaculia bacterium | reverse complement strand
CGAGGCGGCGACCTACCGGCTGCGCGACCTGGTGATCGACGACCCGTCGCTCATCGGCAAGCGGCGCAACGTCTGGCTGCCGTCGTCGTCCGAGGTCGACCAGGTGCACAAGGGCAAGGTGCCGCGCTCGCAGGCCGAGGGCGGACCGCTCGACGAGCGCCAGGTCGGCTGGCTCGCGGCGCTCGAGAAGTCCGGCGACCTGCGGCTGCGCTGGAATAGCACCTTCTTCACCAGCGGCGACTCGCGCGACCCGCAGCAGGCGGGGATCCTCGCCGCGCTGCTCGGCTCCTTCTACGCCATCCTGGTGACTCTCGTGATCTCCTTCCCGCTCGGCGTCGCGGCGGCGGTCTACCTCGAGGAGCTGGCGCCGAAGAACCGTCGCTGGCTCGACGCCATCGAGGTCAACATCAACAACCTTGCGGCGGTGCCGTCCATCGTCTTCGGCCTGCTCGGGCTCGCCGTCTTCCTCAACGTATTCGGTTTGCCGCGCTCCTCGCCGCTCGTCGGCGGCATGATCCTCAGTCTGATGACGCTGCCGGTGATCATCATCGCCGGCCGTGCTGCGCTGCAGGCCGTGCCGCCGTCGATCCGCCACGCGGCATACGCGCTGGGCGCTACGCCGCTGCAGGTCATCCAGCACCACGTGCTGCCGATGGCGATGCCGGGGATCCTGACCGGCACCATCATCGGCCTCGCCCGCGCGGTGGGGGAGAGCGCGCCGCTCTTGATGGTCGGCATGGTGGCCTTCGTGGTCGACCCGCCGAAGACGCCGCTCGACCCGGCTAGCGCGCTGCCGGTGCAGGTCTACTTGTGGGCGGACAGCCCCGAGCGCGGGTTCGTCGAGAAGACGTCTGCGGCGATCCTCGTGCTGCTGGCGTTCCTCATCGCCATGAACTCGGTGGCGGTGATCCTGCGGCGGCGGTGGGAGCGGCGGCTCTAGCGAAGTGGCGGCCTAGCCGGCGGTTGCATCTCGGCAGCGGCGCTGGCGGGTCCCCGCTGCCGGGGGGTATCCCGTCCGTGCTCGGCGAGGACGCCTGCGCGCGGGCGGGAGCCCTCCCCCCGGCGCGCCCGCTTGCGCCGCTGCCGAGCAACCGCCGGGGTTGGTGGCTCAATCGTCGGGCGGCGCCTCGCGGAGTAAGGCCGGCAGGTAGCTGGCGCCGGGGCCGGCGGTGGCGGCGCGATCGAGCGGGTTGGAGAGCGCGCAGACGCGCAGCGACAGGCAGCCGCAGCCGATGCAGGAGTCGAGTCCGTCGCGCAGGGCGACGAGGGCGTCGATGCGGCGGTCGAGGCGCTTACGCCAGCCGCGTGAGAGGCGGGTCCAGTCGGCGCGGGTGGGGGCGCGGCCGCCGGGCAGGGCGGCGAGCTCGGCGGAAGTTTCGTCGAGGGTGAGGCCGACGTTGCGGGCGGCGCGGATGAAGGCGATGCGGCGCAGCACGTCGCGGGCGAACCGGCGCTGGCCGCCTCCGGTGCGGGTGGCGCGGATGAGGCCCTGGCGTTCGTAGTAGCGGACCGCTGAGGGTGCGAGGCCGCTGCGGGAGGCGACTTCGCCGACGGTGAGGAGATCCGTAGGGCGTGGGGCAGTTGCGTTCATGGGGCTTGACTTGAAGTTTACTTCAACTTGTACCTTAGCTCGCGGAACCGAGATGAGCAACCCCATCGCACCGCGAAGAAGGAGTCCCCCATGCCCGTAGCCATAGTCACCGGCGCCTCGCGCGGCTTCGGCCGCGCCTTGGCGCATGCCCTTGCTGACCGCGGCTGGTCGCTGGTCCTCGACGCCCGCGGCGAGGCGGCGCTGCGCGCGGCCGTTGCCGCGTTGCCCGCTTCCCGCACGGTCGGCCTCGCCGGCGACATCGCCGACAACGACCATCGCGCGGCGCTGCTCGGCGCCGTCGAACGCTTCGGTGGCCTCGACCTGCTGGTCAACAACGCCAGCGAGCTGGGCCCCAGTCCGCTGCCCGAGCTCGCGACGTATCCGGTGGAGGAGCTGGCGGGGCTCTACGCCACCAACGTCCTCGCGCCCCTCGGGTTGATCCAGTCGGCACTGCCGCTGCTGGTTGCGCGCGCCGGCACGATCGTCAACGTCAGCTCCGACGCCGGCGTCGAGGCCTACGCCGGCTGGGGCGGCTACGGCTCGTCGAAGGCCGCGCTCGACCAGGTTTCGAGAGTGCTGGCGGTCGAGCAGCCGTCGCTGCGCGTCTACGCCTTCGACCCCGGCGACATGCGCACCGAGATGCACCAGCGGGCGTTTCCCGGGCAGGACATCTCAGACCGGCCGGAGCCCGAGACCGTGGTCCCGGCGCTGCTGCGGCTGCTCGACGAGCGCCCGGCGAGCGGCCGCTATCGCGCCGCCGAGTTACTCGTGGCGGAGGTGGCGCGATGAGCGCCGTGGGTCTCGCGACTACGGATCGTCCGAGAGGGTTTCCGGTGGCCACGGACGGTGCGGCTACCGTCGCGGAGACCGCGCGCGCCGACGCCACGACCGCGGCTCGCAAGGGCGAGCGCGACGGCGTCGGCCGCCCGGCCACCAAACCACCCGAAGCGCGCGGCCTCGCTCGCGACGAGGTGCGCCTGCTGGTTGCCGGCGACGGTGTCCTCCACCACGCGCGCTTCCGCGACCTGCCGCGCTTCCTCCGTCGCGGCGATCTGCTGGTGGTGAACACCTCGGCAACGCTGCCCGCCGCGATCGGCGCCCGCCGCATGGACGGTCGCGAGGCCGTCGTCCACTTCTCGACCGCGCTCGACGACGGCCGGTGGGTGATCGAGGTGCGGCCCCCCAGTCGCGCCACCGGCCCAGTGGAGGATGCTGCACGCAACGAGGAGCTCGTGCTGAGCGGCGGAGCGGCGTTGCGCTTGGTCGAGCCGTACCCGGATGCCTCGGCTGCGAGCACGCGCCTCTGGCTCGCGAGTGTTCCAGGAGCCGGCGTTGCGACTGGTCATCGCGAGGAGCGCAGCGACGAAGCGATCTCGACGCCGCGGAATCGAGATCGCTTCGCTGCGCTCGCGATGACGCCAGGCGAGCCCTCTACAACCTCTTCCGACGTCGTCGCCATGCTCAACCGCCACGGGCGCCCCATCGCTTACGCCTACGTCGACGGCCGCTGGCCGCTTGCCTCGTATCAGACGGTCTTCGCCCGCCACCCCGGCAGCGCCGAGATGCCCAGCGCCGGCCGCCCGTTCAGCCGCCGGCTGGTCGCCCAGCTGCTCACCGCCGGGGTCGAGATCGCGCCCGTGCTCCTCCACACCGGTGTTTCCTCACTCGAGCATGGCGAGGCTCCGCTCCCCGAACGCTTCGAGGTGAGCGCCGCGACCGCGGCACGCATCGAGAGCGCCAACCGCGAAGGCTGCCGAGTCATCGCCGTCGGCACGACGGCGGCGCGCGCCGTCGAGACCGTCGCCGTCGCCGACGGCACCGTACACGCCGGTGCCGGCTGGACCGACCTCCTCCTCGGCCCCGACCGCCCGGCACGCATCGTCGACGGCATCGTCACCGGCTGGCACGAGCCCGGCAGTTCCCACCTGCGCCTTCTCGAATCCATCGCCGCCCCCGAAACCGTGCGCCGCGCCTACCGCGAGGCTCTTGCGGCCGGCTACCTCTGGCACGAGTTCGGCGACAGCGCGTTGCTCATGAGGAGCGAAAGCCGGTCCCGATAGCGAACTCAGACAGGCCGTGTCGCACAACAAATCCGTTGTACAACAAAGCTGTTGTGCTGCCCCTACTGCCCGAGGATCTTGGCGAAGAAGTCGATCGCCCGTGGGTCGCTACTCTGGCCGAGCCAGAACAACGCTTCGCGGCGGATCTCGGGGTCGCGACGTTCGCGGGCGATGCGCATGAGAAGCAGGACGTCTTGCCCGCCTTCGAGTTGGGTGATGGCGAAGATGGCTTTCTTGCGCACTTCGGGTGAGGGGTCTTCGTCGAGGCGAGCGAGGATCACTCGGGGGGCCTGCTCGGCGCCGGATTGGGCGAGCCAGAAGAGGGCCTGGCCGCGGACGTCGGGGTCGCGGTCGGTCTTCGCGACGTCGATGATGGCGGGGATGGCGCTCGGGCCGTCGTTCTGCGACAGCGAGAAGATCGCCTTCTCGCGGATGTCGGGCGACGCATCGTTGCGCGCCACACCAGCGAGGAAGCGGGCGCCCTCCTCGCCGCGCGCCTGACCGATCCAGAAGAGGGCCTGCTCGCGGTCGTCGCTAGACCGATCGACAGCGGCGAGGCGGTGCAGCGCTTCCGCGGCGGCCGGACCGGCGTGGTAAGCGAGCGCGGCCAGGGGCTCGGCACCCTCGTGGCGCCGCTGCGCCGGCCGGCGCGCGAGGCCTTCGAGCAGCGCGACGCTCTCGGCGGGCGCCACGCCAGCGAGGTGCACGAGCGGCAGCCCGCCGGTGTCGAGCTCGCAGCTCGTGCTCAGCCCGCGGGCGCGCTCGACCTCACCCTTCGCCCAGCGTACCAACACGCGCTCGTGCCCCGTGCCCGGGTCGCCGTCGCCACGCGTGCCCCAGCTCTGGTTCTTCCCTTCGAGACGGCAGACGCAGCCGCGGAACTTGTCGTCGAAGCAGCAAGCGTTGCCGAGCGACGGCATCGCCGCCACCTCCCAGGCGAACCACAGCGCGCCGCGCTCGCGCGAGCCGATCTGCTTCAGCGTCTCGGCGAGCGAGCCAGCGACCGCGACCTCGCGAAGCTCGCCGCCGCCGCGGAGCTGCGGCGCAGCGCCAGCAGCCGACGCTGCGGCCACTGCCGTGCCCGTCGAAGCCGCTGCACAAAACAGCGCGGCGATGGCAGGAGCCGTCACTCCACGGAGCCCGAACCACCCGCGACGAAGCGTCCTCCCAGCGGGAGCTGACATCGACATCTTCTTGGTGTTCATCGCGTCGTTCCTTTCACGGCTACTGGTCGAGCATCTTCATCATCAGCTCGGTGGCTTCCGGCGAGTCCATCAGCGACAGCTTCTGGATGATCTCGCGCCGCATGCCGGCGTCCTTCTCGGCGCGGAACAGCTCGATGAGCGCCTTGGCGTTGTCCTGGATGAACAGCGCCTCGATCACGGCGTGCCGCGTTCCCGGATCCGTGTAGGCCCCGTAGAGCTGCTTGAGCGCGTTGCTGGACGCCGCGGAGTCGCTGATGCCGAGCCCGTGGATCGCGGCCCGCCGCAGCCCGGCGTCGGCCTCGCCGCGCGCAGCCTGCGCCAGCGCGTCGACGTCGCCGGCGACGCCCATCGCCTCGAGGATCGCCCGCCGCACTTCCACCGAGGTCTCGCGCGAGTAGAGCTGGCGCAGCTGGTCGCTGGCGTCCATGGCGCCGAGCTGCTGGATGGCGCGGCGGCGCACCTGCACGTCCTTGTCGTTCTGCGCGATGGCGAGCACCTCGGCCTCGGCGTCGGCGACGAGGTAGGCGCGCAGCACCGCTTCGCGCACGCGCGGGTCCTGGCTCTCGCGGTAGATCTGCGTCAGCGTCGCCACCGATTCCTTGCCGCCGGCGACGCCGAGCATCTCGATCGCCTCGCCCTGCAGGCCGGGCGTCTCGCGACCATGGGCGATCGCGGCGAGCAGCGCGCGCGCCTCGGCCGAGTCGCTCTGCCCGAGCACGAAGAGCGCCTGCTTCTTGAGCCGCGGCGAGGAGTTGCCCTGGATGAACTTGCGCAGCACCGGGATGGCGCGCGCCGAGTCGGCCTGCATGAGGCTGTTGAGGGCGTAGAGCTTGAGCTCCTCGCTCTCCTCGGCGCTGCCGGGCACCACGGCCTCGTGCGGGCCGCGCATCTCGACCTCCAGCGCCTCGCCGTCGTCGAGCCAGCTGCTCTGTGGGTAGCGGCTGCGCAGGTCGCGCAGGGCGGCGAGCGCGTCGCCCTGCTTGCCGTCCTTGGCGAGCGCGTAGGCAAGCCAGTAGAGCGCGGCGTCGGCCTCGGCGCCCTTCTCGCCGGCGACGCGGCGGAACACCTCGGCGGCGTGCTTCCAGTTCTCGGCGTCGAGTGCCTGCTGCCCCTCGCGATAGGCGGCACTGCGCGCGCTGCTGCCGCCGCCGGCGCCGTCGGCGGCGAGCCAGGCGACGACGCCCCAGGGGCCGGTCAGGGAGACGCCGGCGCCGGCTGCTGCTGCTGCCGTCGGCAGCAGCAGCGCGGCGGCGGCGAGCGAGGCGACGAAAGGACGGTTGCGGAAGCTGCGGACCTTCATGGTGTCTATCTCCACGGTCAGACGGTCGAACGGGTCGGTGGTGCGTCGTCGGGCTCCAGCGAGCGGGTGAGCAGCTCGGAAGCGACGCGGGTCTTGAACAGCAGGCCGCGCGCGTCGATGCGGCGGCGCAGGAACTCGAGGTCGGCCGCCTCCGGCTCGGCGGGAAGGTGCGCGAGCTCGAGCAGCACCGGCTCCATCTCGGCGAGAAGCGCGGCCACGCCCTCGCGACCGCCGTGCTCGGCGGCCGTGCGGTAGAGGCGGTTGGCGGAGAGCAGCTCCTCGGCGGTGCGCTGTTCGGCGGCGAGGGTGGCGCTCTCCTCGGGCGCGCCGTTGGCGAGCTCGGTGAAGAGACGCTGCGAGCGCTCGAGGTGCTCGGCGAGGGTCTCGGCGAGCAGGCGCTGGCGGGCGTCGGCGGAGAGCACCTGCGGCGCCGCGGGCGCGTTGGTGGCGAAGCGACCGGCGAGGTAGCCGACGGCGAGGAGGAGCGTGGCGGCCGCGGCGGCGGGGAGGACGCGGCGCACGCGGGCGCGGAAGCGGTGGGCGGCGGGGATGACGCGTCGCGAAGCGGGGTCCGCGGCTGCCGCGGCGTTGAGATCGCTTTGGCGTCCGTCATCGCGAGGCGTCGGCGTCAAAGGCGCCCCGTCGCGCTCGGCGGCGAGCCGTGGCTGTAGGCGCTGCCACAAGCCCTCCTCGAAGTTTGCTGGCAGCTCAGGCGTCCACTCGTCGGCAGCGGCGAGGAGCGCGCGCAGCTCGGCATAGCGCGCCTGCGCCTCGGCCGAGCGCGCGAGACAAGCAGTGATCGCCTCGGCGTCGGGCGACTCGCCGTAGTGGTAGAGGACGAGGTCCTCGTCAGTGGGGAAGTCGTGCTGTGTAGTCATGGTGCTCCCAGTTCGGCGGCGCGCTCTCGCACGAACGGCGAGAGCGCTAACCGCAGCTTGCGCACGGCGCGGAAGACGGCCTGGCGGGTGGCATTGGATTGCAGCCCCAAGCGCTCGCCGATCTCGACTGTGCTGCGACCTTCGTAGTGGCGCAGCACGAAAGCGACGCGCTCGACCTCGGTCAAAGTGGCCATGGCGCGCCCGAGGGCACGCCGTAGGTCGCCGCTCGCCGCCACCCGCTCCGGGCTCGGCTCGGGCGAGGGTGCCGGCTCGACGGCGCCCTCTTCGGTCTCGTAGGCGACTTCGCGGCGGGTGCGCGACTGGCGCAGGGTGTCGAGCGATGCGTTCATGGCGATGCGGTGGATCCAGGTCCCGAAGCTGGCGCGACCGTCGAAGCGATGCAGGGCGCGATAGGCACGGAGGAAGGTCTCCTGCACGACGTCCTCGGCGGCGGCGCGGTCGGTGGTGATGCGGTAAGCGAGGTTGAAGACCATGCGTCCATGGCGGTCCACCAGCGTTCGGAAGGCGTCCTCGTCCCCCGCAGCGGCGCGGCCCACCAGCTCCAGCTCCAGGTCGCCCTCCTCCATCCGCTCCATTAGACGACGGGTGGCAGACTCTGTTAGCTCGTGCGAGGCGAATCGATGCGGCTCGCGAAGGTGATCAGCGGCGGCCAGACGGGGGTCGACCAGGCGGCGCTGCGGGCGGCTGAGGCGTGCGGGCTCTCGATCGGCGGCTGGTGCCCGCCGGGGCGAGAGAGCGAGGCGGGGCCGATCCCTGCCCGCTTTCCGCTGCGCGAGACGCCAGCCGAGCGCAGCGCCGACGCGCCCGAGGTGCCGCGCTCGCTGCGCACGGAGTGGAACGTGCGCGACGCCGACGCGGTGCTGGTGCTGATGGCGCCGCGCGATGCCGCGGAGGACCCGGGCAGCGCGTGGGCCGTGGAGTGCGCGCGCCGCTTCGGCAAGCCGCTGCTCGTCTGCGATCCCGCCGATCCGGACGCCACGACGCGCATCGTCACCTGGCTCCGCGACTCACCCGTCGCCATCGCCACGCTCAGCGTCGGCGGCCCCAGCGAGCGTACTCAGCCCGGCGTCGGCGAGGCGGCCTACGCGCTACTCGTCGAGGTCTTCAGCGAGCTCGCCGCCGGTTGATCGACGCGGATCGTGGCGATGATCAGGCGGCGGGGCGGCTCGCTGATGGCACTCCTCGGCAATCGGGAGTTCCGTGCCTCGGCCGCGGTACCCTGCCGGCGAGGACCTTCATGCTCGGCGCGACCACCCGAAAACGCGTTGCCATTGCGTTCCTGATCGCCGCAGGTTGTGTCCTCGGCTGGTACGGACAATCTCGCCTGTTTGCTCGGCAGCGATGCGTCAGGGTCCTCGAGATGGCTCCGCGACCAGCATCGCAGGCGACCGCCTCACCGCGATCGCCGGCAGCCATTCGCGTCGCGACCTTCAACATTGCCCACGCCAGGGGTGGCGAGTTCGGCGCCAGCAACTGGACCGGCGCTTCGAAGGAGCAAGTGCGATCTCGCCTCGCGAAGATTGCGCGACAGGTGTCCGACGCCGGCGCCGACATCCTGATCCTCAACGAAGTCGATTTCGACGCGTCGTGGAGCCGGTCGATCGACCAGGCGGCGGAGATCGCTCGCCGGGCTGGGTTCGGCTACGTGGCGGAACAGCGGAACATCGACGTCACGCTTCCCTTTCGCACCTTTCGCTTCGGCAACGCCATCTCGAGCCGCTACCCGATCGCGAACGCACGCGCTATCCACTTGCCTCCGTTCTCACGATGGGAAGCCGCGCTGGCCGGAAACCACGATGGGCTCGTTGCCGACGTCCTGACTCCCATCGGCCGCGTCAGAGTGGTTGCCGTTCATCTCGAGTACCGCAGTGAGGACGTGCGACTGCGGTGTGCGCGAATCCTGAAGGCCCTCGCCCATGAAAGCGCCCTTCCGATGATCGCGGTAGGGGACTTCAACTCCATACCCGGCTTCGCGAGGAAGCATCCCGAGTACGTGCTTCCCCCCGACACTGCCGTGGCCTTCCTCCTGCGCTCCGGCCCGCTCGCGGTCAGCAAGGCGCCGATCGACTGGAACCAGTACGTGACGTTTCCATCCGCGAGCCCCGACCGGGCCATCGATTGGATCCTGACGTCTTCGGGCCTCACTCAAGGAGTGCCGACGGTGGTGCCGTCAGATCTTTCGGACCACCTCATGGTGGTTGTGCCGATCAGCGCGACACGGATCTGACGAACCACACGATCGAGCCCACGAGCAGGAGCGCGTAAGAGGCAGCGTTGGCGAGCCAGCTGGCGAGTCTCGCCTCGCCGGGGCTGAGGGCGTGACGTGATCGACGGAGCACCCACCGCTCGGAGTACACCGAGGCCAGGAAGTAGAAGGGCAGGAGCACGAGATTGGCCGCGGGGATGAGCCACTCGAGGCCTTGCGGATGCGGGAGGAGCCACGGCGCCTGGACAACGGCCGAATACAGGCGTCCCGGGAGCGTCGACAAGCTGTACCCCTCGGCACCGCTGATCACGATCTGGAGGCCGAAGAGCACACCCCACGTCAATGGGATGCCGACGAGAGTCGAGACGACGTTGGCAACCGCGGAAAGCCGCAAGCCTTGACGCCACGTCCGCTGCAACCACTTGGCGATCACCACGGCTTCGAGCACGATGATCGGAACGAGCAACGCGGCGAGGATGGGCAGCTGAAGCGCCAGCATCGGCACGCCGGCGTTCGCCAAGAGAAACGGTGCTGTGGTCACGGTGAAGCGGTATACGCACAGACGCCTGGCGGCGTCTGAGCCGAGCGTTCACGGCCGCAGCTCGAACGCCGCGAACATGTCGAGCACCGTGTCCTCCGACGGCGGAGTCAGGATGCTCTGCGCCGCGAACTGCTCGGCCTGCGGGTAGCCGGTGGCGCACACCCGC
>DATNCU010000320.1:0-3208 GCA_035607145.1 Thermoanaerobaculia bacterium | reverse complement strand
ATAGCCGCGGCGGTCGCCGAAGCTGGGGGCACTCTCGGCGGCGTTCGACGAGGGCGTTCCGGCCGTCATCCTCTTCGGCATCCCGGAGAGCAAGGACGCGATCGGCAGCTCGTCGTGGAGCGACGACGGCATCGTGCAGCGGGCGATGCGCGCCTTGCGCGAGCAGGTGCCCGGCATGCTGCGCATCGCCGACGTCTGCTTCTGCGAGTACACCGACCACGGCCACTGCGGCGTGCTGCGCCCTGACGGCAGCGTCGACAACGACGCCACGGTGGGCAACCTCGCGCTGCAGGCGGTGTCGCTGGCGCGCGCCGGCGCTGACGTGGTGGCGCCGTCGGACATGATGGACGGCCGCGTCGGCGCGATCCGCCGCGGGCTCGACGAGGCCGGCCTCCCTGACACGCTGATCCTCGCCTACGCGGCGAAGTTCGCCTCCGGCTTCTACGGCCCCTTCCGCGAGGCGGCCGGCTCGACGCCGTCGTTCGGCGACCGCCGCGCCTACCAGATGGACCCCGCGAACGCACGCGAGGCGCTGCGCGAGGCGGCGCTCGACGTCGAAGAGGGCGCCGACCTCCTGATGGTCAAGCCGCCGATGGCCTACCTCGACGTGCTGGCCGCCATGCGCGCGCGCTTCGACCTGCCGCTCGCGGCGTACCACGTGAGCGGCGAGTACGCGATGCTCAAGGCGGCGGCGCAGAACGGCTGGCTCGACTACGACCGCGTGATGATGGAGTCGCTCGTCGCCATCCGCCGCGCCGGCGCCGACTGGATCCTCACCTACGCCGCGCGCGAGGCGGCGGCGCTGCTCGCGCGCGGGTGGGAGGAATGAGCGACAGCACCTACGAACGCGCCTGCCGGGTGATGCCCGGCGGCGTGAGCTCGCCGGTGCGTGCCTTCCGCGGCGTCGGCGGCGAGCCGGTGTTCATCCGCGCCGCGCAGGGCGCCTGGCTCGAGGGCGAGGACGGGCGCCGATACGTCGACTACATCGGCGGTTACGGGCCGATGATCCTCGGCCATCGCCACCCGGCCGTCGAGGAGGCGATCCGCAAGGCGCTCGAGCGCGGCACCGTCTTCGGCGCGCCGACGGTGGCGGAGATCGAGCTCGCCGAGCGCATCGTGTCGATGGTGCCGTCGGTCGAGATGGTGCGCCTCGTCTCCTCCGGCACCGAGGCGACGATGTCGGCGCTGCGGCTGGCGCGCGCCGCCACCGGCCGCGACAAGCTGGTCAAGCTCGCGGGCTGCTACCACGGGCACGCGGACCCTTTCCTCGTCGCCGCAGGCTCGGGAGCGGCGACGATCGGTACGCCTTCGTCGCCGGGAGTTCCGGCTGCCGTCACCCGCGACACGCTGGTGGCACCCTACGGCAACCTCGCCGCGATGGAAGCTCTCTTCGCCGCGCACGCCAGTGACATCGCCGCCGTGTTCGTCGAGCCGATCGCCGGCAACATGGGGCTGGTGCTGCCGCGCGACGGCCACCTGCAGGGACTGCGGCGCCTGTGCTCCGAACACGGCGCGCTGCTCGTCTTCGACGAAGTGATGACCGGCTTCCGCATCCAGCCCGGCGGCGTGCAGGAGCTCTTCGGCATCACGCCGGATCTCACGACGCTGGGCAAGGTGATCGGCGGCGGCCTCAACATCGGCGCTTACGGCGGCCCGCGCGACTTGATGCTGAAGATCGCCCCCGCCGGTCCGGTGTACCAGGCGGGGACGCTGTCCGGCAACCCGCTGGCGGTGGCCGCCGGCCTCGCCACGCTCGAGCAGCTCGCCGCCGACGACTTCGCGATCTACGGGCAGCTCGAAGAGACCTCGGCGCGCCTCGCCTCCGGCATCGACGAGGCCGCCGGCACGGCCGGCGTGCCGGCGCGCGTGCAGCGTATCGGCTCGATGCTCGGCGTCTTCCTGACGGCAGGAGAGGTGTGGACGCTCGCCGACGTCGACGCTACCGACCGCGCCGGCTTCGCGCGGCTCTTCCACGCCCTGCTCGACGCCGGCGTGCACCTGCCGCCCTCGCCCTACGAGACGCTCTTCGTCTCGGCGGCGCACGGCGAGGCGGAGATCGCCGCCACCATCGCCGCCTTCGAGCGCGCCTTCGCCGCCGTGGCCGCGAACCAGTAGCGCCGCGCGGCGGTCGTTCCTATAATCCGCGCCTATGACTCACATCATCACCGAGCCGTGCGTGGGAGTGAAGGACACGGCCTGCGTCGACGTTTGTCCGGTGGATTGCATCTACGGCAAGAACGAAGACTGGGCGACGCTCTTCATCCACCCCGAGGAGTGCATCGACTGCGGCCTCTGCGTCGACGCCTGTCCGGTCCAGGCCATCTACCCGATGGAAGAGGTGCCGGACAAGTGGAAAGAGTGGACGGCCAAGAACTACGAGCAGTTCGGGCTCACCCCGCCGTAGCCAGCCGAGGTCGATTTTCAAGCTAGAAGGCGTCGTTGAGACTTCGACGCCTCGCCGAACCGCGCTTTCCCGCTGCAGAAGTGGGGAATCGGCGGAGCCATATCCGCGTTAAGATGTGATGACGAGACACTAAGATCTTGCCGCCAAGGTCTCGGCCGGAGGGCAGGTGGAGTACAAGGACTATTACAAGACGCTCGGCGTCGAGCGCTCCGCGTCCCAGCAGGAGATCCAGCGCGCCTACCGCAAGCTGGCGCGCAAGCTCCACCCGGACATCTCCAAGGAAGCGGGGGCCGAGGACCGCTTCAAGGAGGTCACCGAGGCCTACGAGGTCCTCAAGGACGCCGAGAAGCGCCAGAAGTACGACCAGTTCGGCAAGGCCTGGAAGCAGGCCGGCGGTCCCGGCGGCGGCGCGCCGCCCCCCGGCTGGGAGCAGGTGATCTTCGGCGCCGGCGGGCCGGGGATGGGCGGCTCCGGTGGCCGCGTCGAGTTCGACTTCGGCGGCTTCCCCGGCGGCGGTGGGTTCGGTGGCGCCGGCACGGCCGGCTTCTCCGACTTCTTCGAGATGCTCTTCGGCCAGCGCGGCGCCGCCGGTGCGGCCTCTGGAGGTCCCGGCGGTCCCGGCGGCCCACGCGGCGGCAGCTATCGCGCCGACTGGCAGCAGCGCGGCAACGACCAGGAGGCGCGCATCCAGCTGACGCTGGAGGAGGCCGCGGCAGGCGGCGAGCGGGCCATCACCCTCACCGATCCGCAGACCGGCGGCCAGCAGACGCTGCAGCTCAAGATCCCGCGCGGCATCCGGCCGGG
>DATNCU010000278.1:0-5262 GCA_035607145.1 Thermoanaerobaculia bacterium | reverse complement strand
GGCCGGGGGCGCCGGCCGCGGCCGCCAGCCCCCATTCGCGCAGGAGCCAGATGAAGCGCTCCACGGCCGGGTTCTCGTAGAGCCCGACCGCCACCGCCGGCGTGTGCGCGCGGACGCGCGCGGCGAAGGCGCGCGCCTTGTCCTCCGCCTCCGCGCGCTCTGCCCCTCCGAACTCCACGATCAGCCACCCCGCGCCCTGGGGCAGCAAACGCAGCTTGTCCGGGTGCACGCCGGTGCGCTTGAACTCGGCGAGCAGGTTCTCCTCGAAGGCCTCCAGCGCGAGCGGGCGCGACTCGAGCACGAACGGCACCGCGTCCGCCGCCTGGTAGATGTCGGGATAGCCGATCACGGCCAGCGCGCGGGCGGGCGGGCTCTCCACCAGGCGCACGGTGGCCTCCAGCACCAGCACGCAGGTGCACTCGGTGCCCACCAGGGCGCGCGCCACGTCGAAGCCGTTCTCCGGCAGCAGCGCGGGCAGGTTGTAGCCGGAGACGCGCCGCGGGATGTCGGGGAAGCGGCGGCGGATCTCGTCGCCGTAGCGCTCGACGATGCCGGCGAGCGCGCGGTAGATCTCGGCCCGCCGCCCGCCGCCGGCGACGATGGTCGCCAGCTTCTCGGGCGACGTCGGCCCCACCCGCAAACGCTCGCCGTCGTAGGTGAGCACGTCGAGGCCGAGGACATTGCCCTCGGTGCGCCCGGCGAGCACCGAGTGCACACCGCACGAGTCGTTGCCAAGCATGCCGCCGAGCGTGCAGTGGCTGTGCGTTGCCGGGTCGGGCCCGAAGGTGAGGTCGTGCCTTGTGACGTGTTGCCGCAGCACGTCGAGCACCACACCGGGCTGCACGCGCGCGAAGCGCCGCCCGGGATCGACCTCCACCACGTGATGCAGATGACGCGACCAGTCGATCACTACCGCCAGGTTGCAGCACTGGCCGCAGAGGCTTGTGCCGCCGCCGCGGTTGAGCACCGGCGCGCCGGCCTCGCGGCAGAGCTCGACGGTGGCGAGCACGTCGTCGAGCGAGCGCGGCAGGACGACGCCGATGGGCACCTGCCGGTAGTTGGAGCCGTCGACGGCGTAGAGCGCGCGGTGCCCGGCGTCGAAGCGCACGTCGCCGGCGATGCTGCGCGCGAGACGGTCGCCGAGGGCCCGCGCGTCGCCGGGCCACTCGCGCGGCGGGTCCCGCGTCCAGCGGCCGGCGGCGGGCCTGGGAGTCGGAACGGACGAGACGGACGAGCTCACGAGCGGCTTCCCGGCGGCATCGTACGCCGGAGCGCGCGCGGCTCGTCGATCACGTCATCGCTCGGGTGTCATTGCTTGATGACCGTCGTCCGGCTGCGCCCCACCGTGAAGAGCACGACGATCAGGCCCAGCACGACGACGCCGAGGATGATCCAGGTCGGGCTGGTGTACCAGGTCGTCGTCTTGGTCTCGTGCGTCACCTTCACGTCAGGCGACGAAGACCCCGACGAAGGGCTCGAGGCCGAAGGGCTCTGCCCCTGCGGCTGCGACTGCTGCGCCGCCGCCGGTACGGCGACCGACGCGGCGAGCGGTGCGAGCAACAGTACCATGACGAGTATCGAGGCAACACGATGGCGGGGAGTCGAGTGCACGGGGCACCTCCTTGTTGGCGGCCCACGGAGCAAGCGGCGTGCCGTCGCCGCAAGGCGCGTTGGCGCGCCCGCCGCCCGAGCTCAGCCCTGCGGCTTCTCCCACTCCTCGCCGGGCTGGTGCAATCCGACGTAATAGAGCAGCGAGCGCGCAAACCCGTCCATACCGGGGAAGAAGCTCGCGGCGGTCAGGTTCATGCGCCAGAGCTCCTCGCGCGCCGGCCGGTGGAGGGCCTGCGGCAGCACCACCTCGACTACGCTCGCGGCGAGCGCGTTGCCGGCGTCGGCGCCGCCGCCGAACGGATGCGGGGTGTGCCGGAAGTCGAGCTCGTCGAGGCCGAAGGTTGCGGCAAGGTTGTCGACGAAGCTGCGCGAGGGATCGAGCGAGACGAGGAACATCCCCTGCTGCGCGGCCAGCCGCTCGTCGAGCGCGAAGGGCTCGACGGCGACGACTCCGGCGCCCAGATCGCGGCGGCCGAGCACGGCCTTGGCGACGCCCCAGCCCTCGCCGGGCAGCTCGGCGAGGGCGGGGTCGACGGCCGCGAGCCGCGCGCCCGCCGCCTCGCGCAGCCGCTGGAGGTCGACGGCCCACACTGCGGCGTCGCCGTCGGCGCCCTCGATGGCGAACCAGACGGCGACGTAGAAGGACTTGCTGAAGTCGAGCAGGCGCGTGGGCGCGCCATGGTGGCGCAGCAGCGCCAGCCACCCCAGGGCGTCGTCCTCCTCCGGCACGTGCGACACGTACTGCCGCGCTCGCCGCCGCGCTTCGCGCAGCATGCGCTCCTCGAGGTCGTAGAGGTCGCGGCGGTCATACTGCAGGCGCGCCGCGGCGCGCTCGATCGACGTCGAGGGCTCCTGTGAGGCGTCGGGCTGGCCGCGGAAGGCCGAGCGTGGCAACCGTCGCGCCAGGTCGCGCGCGGCGTCCCACGAGGTGGGGCGGATGGCGGCGAAGACGGGGGCGGTGGGCATCGGCGCTCGACGCTCGCTGCGTCGCTGGCACGACCCTACCGCGGAAGCGACGTCACGGCGCCACCGCGATGCGCTCGCGCTGCTCGAGCTTCTTGCCCACCATCCAGAAGTCGGGCATGTAGGTGGTGAGCGAGTCGTCGAGGTGGCTGCGCGAGTAGCCGGCGGCGAGCTGGTTGTTGTAGTACTGCAGGTAGAACTCGAAGGGGTCTTGCGGGTGGGCGTCGGCGATCTGCAGGTTGGTGCCCACCATGAAGAGCCGCCCGAAGCGCACCGTGCCGCCGTAGAGGTGCATGAAGTTGGCCGCGTCGGGGTCGGGAGGCGGCGGCGGTGCGGCGATCTTCTCCGCCCCCGGTGGCGGCCCGATCTCCTGCACCAGCTGGTCGCCGACGATGCGCACCTTCTCGAGGCGGCCGACGATGCGCGGCGGCGGCAGCGCCTTGCCCGGGTCGAGGATGAGGTCGTTGCCCTCGACGCGCAGGCCGCGCGCGCCCGAGAGGTCGAGGAACTTCTCGAGCTTGAGGTGCAGCAGGTCCATCAACGGCTTGCCGTTGACGTCGCAGATCTCGACCTTCGCGGGGTGGATGCGCAGCAGCCCCTCGCGCGTCGCCTGCACGTCGGCGGTGATGGTGAAGGGGACGTCGAACCCCTTCTTGCGCAAGTGCGCCCAGTGCATGACGCCTTCCTGCACCAGCTTGCCGTCGCGCATCGACACCCGCATCTTCTTGAGCGGCGCGCCGTCGTAGGCGAAGACGTGGTTGTTGAGCAGGCCGGTGAGCGATTCGGCGCTCATCGCCACTTCCGCCTCCTGCACGCGCACCTCGTAGGACTTGGCGTCGCCGAAGACCACCACGTTGTCCTTGCCGGTCGGCACCATCTCGCCGAGCAGCCGGCGCACGTCGAGGAAGAAGGTGTCCGCCTGCCGCAGGTAAACGTGCCGCATCAGCAGCCGCGTGTGCTCGTCGACCGGCGGCACCGGCGGCTGCAGGGGGGCCGGCGGCTGCGCCTCGTCGAGCACCTCGAGAACGGTCTGGTACTTGTTGCCGCAGCAGCAGCCGGCGACGAACAGCGCCAGCAACAGCGTCGTCCCGGTCGATGCGCGCCGCCTCATCAACGGCGTCACTCCGGCAGCGCCAGCAGGCGCTCGCAGACCTCTTCGAGGTTCTTGCCGCTGACGTCGGGTGGGTCGAAGGCGTCGATGCGGCTCTCGCCGCGGTCGACCCATGCCGTGGCGAGGCCGGCGCGGTGGGCGCCGTGCACGTCCCAGGCGTGGGCGGTGACGAGGGCCACGCGCGGTGCTTCGACGCCGAGGAGGCGCACCACGTGCCAGTAGACCTCGGGCCGCGGCTTCCACTGCTGCACGTCGTCGATCGAGACGATGCCTTCGAGCAGCGCGCCCACGCCGGCCTGGCCGAGCAGCTCGCGCGTGCCCTCGCTGTTGCCGGTGGCGAGCGCCACCGCCGGCACGCCGGCGGCGCGCGCGCGCGACAGCGCTGGCTCGACGTCGGGATGCGCCGGCAGCTCGCGCAGCCCGGCGGCGAGACGGTCAACCTCTTCGGGCGCGATGCCGTTGCCGAGGTCTTCGACGATGCCGGCGAGGGCGCTGCGCGCGACGTCGTCGAAGGTGCGGAACGAGCCGCTCGCGGCGAGCGCGAAGCCCGTCTGCATCGTGCGCGCGAGCCACAGCCGGTGCGTGCCCGGCGGCAGGCCGGCGGCAGTGAGCGATTGCGCGAGCGGCGCGGTGTCGAACAGCGTGTCGAGCACGTCGAAGGCGAGGGCCTGCGGGCGTTGCGGCATCGGGGTCAGCGGGAGTGCAAGTGTCAGGCCGCTGGAGTCGCTAGTCGTAGTCGAGCGCTCAGGTCGGGATCAGCTCGCGCACCTTCTTCTTGAGCGACTGGCGGATCATCGCCGCGGCGCCGGGGTCACCCTTGAGCACGGCGCGGGTGAAGTTGCGCGCCTCCTCGAGCGTGATGTGCGGCGGCAGCGGCGGCACCTCGGGGTCGCAGAGGGCGTCGATGACCACCGGGCCGTCGGCGGCGAGGGCGTCGTCCCACGCCGGCCCCACGTCCTCCGGCCGCTCGACGCGGATGCCGCGCAGGCCGCAGAGCTCGGCGAAGCGCGCGTGGTCGAGGGCGGGCACGCCCTGCGACGCCTCGTACTTGGGGTTGCCCTGCATCGCCCGCATCTCCCAGGTCACCATGTTGAGGTCGCGGTTGGCGAGCACGAGAACGACGAAGCGCGGGTCGATCCAGTGGTCGCGGTACTTGGCGATGGTGAGCAGCTCGTTCATGCCGTTCATCTGCATGGCGCCGTCGCCGACGAGCGCGATCACCGGGCGGTCGGGGTGGGCGAGCTTGGCGGCGAGCGCGTAGGGGACGCCGGGGCCCATCGTCGCCAGGTTGCCGGAGAGCGAGCCGCGCATGCCGGCGCGCATGCGGATGAAGCGCGCGTACCAGTTCGCCGCCGATCCCGAGTCGGCGGTCAAGATGGCGCCGTCGGGCAGGCGCTGGTCGAGCTCCCAGAAGAGCAGCTGCGGATTGACCGGGTTCGCCGACTGGTGCGCCTGCTCGTCCATCAGCGTCCACCAGTCGCGCACGTTCTCCTCGACCTCCGCGCGCCAGGAGCGGTCCTCCTGGCGGCGCAGCAGCGGGAGCAGCGCGCGCAAGGTCTCGCGGCTGTCGCCCACCA